>JBDOMX010000640.1:16068-27458 GCA_039831615.1 Planctomycetaceae bacterium | reverse complement strand
ACCGACATGCCTCCCCGCATCGACCGTGACGCTGAGCTGCAACTCTCCGACGCTCAGGAATCAGCTTATCGCACCGCTGAGAATGACGGGATCGTGCAGCTGACTGAACTGGGCGACGCGATCACCGTGCAGCACGTCTTCGAACTCGTGCTGCGTCTGAAACAGATCACGAACTTCGACCCGCTTACCGGCGAAAGCACCAAGCTGGAACGGCTCACAGCCGACATGGAAGAAATCATGGCCAGCGGGGGCAAGGCGATCCTGTTTAGCCAGTGGACGAAAGCACTCGACTGGCTGGATGAACGTCTGCAGCCGTTCAATCCGCTGATCTACCACGGCGGGGTTCCCACAAAAAAGCGGGAACCGATTTTGGATCGATTCGAGCACGACCCGGATGCTCATCTGTTATTGATGAGCTACGGCACCGGAGCGGTGGGACTCAATCTGCAGTTCGCCGGTTATGTCTTTCTGTTTGATCGCTGGTGGAACCCCGCGGTCGAGGACCAGGCCATCAACCGAGCGCACCGCATCGGCCAGCAGAATCCGGTGATCATCACTCGATTCATCTGTGCAAACACGATCGAAGAACGCATTGATCGTGTATTGCGGGAAAAACGAGAACTCTTCGAACAGATTCTGGGGGACGGTGACAACGATGATGTGTCGCTGAGCCTGAACGCCGGCGAGATATTTGGACTGTTTGACCTGAAAGCCCGCAGCGATGATGGGGCACGTTCGATCGGTCCAGCCAGACCTGAAGCTGCTTAGAGCAGTTTTCGAACAGTCGTGGCGGGTGCCATGGATCATGGGCTCCGGCACTGCCGCCGTGGCCACGAGTCAGCGTAATACGCTGTAGAAGCGGGTGTCATCAAAAAAAGCCCCGCAAACGCTGGATGATCCAGTCGTTGCGGGGCTTTCAGTTTTTCGAACACGCGATCACCGCCCGACTCACTTCGGGAAGCGATCTCACATCAGTCAATTTCCGGCATCACGCGGCATCTCGTTGCACCGCCGGTGAGACATCCGGACGCCGAACGAATGGTAAAGTTGCGTCGCCCAATTCCCTCTGCAGACTCAATTCGTAAAGTTTTGAGCGCACCTGAGCAATGTAGCTGCAGCGAATCTGACTGGCGATGAGGCCTCGGCGCCCCTCCAGAAAACCGAGGCGAAACACAAAGTGATATGCAAACCACAGCCACGGTTCGAATGGAACGCGAATCGCGACCTGTTTCAGAAAACGCCGGCGTTCCTGGGCGTTGCCAAGCAGTCGTGGCTTGATCGTTGTCGTTCCCCAGTCGCCGCTCGACAAATGCCGCGACCTGACACTTGCTTCCCACGTTGAGTAATTGTTGTGGCGCGTCAGGTAGGCCTCAAGCCCTTTGAAGTCTTCGTGAATCAAAGCTGTGTTCAGTTTTCCAACGCTTCCGTCAACAACCAGTCTCTCATGGACTTCCATATCGAGAGCATGTTTTGATTCATTCAGCAGATGCTCAAATCTTGCCTGCCCGGAGCGAAACAGCAGGATCGCCGCATGTGAGAATCCGCCGAATCGCAGACGCCGACCGAGGAAATGGAAGCCCTTGGTCACCAGGTACGCGTCGTTCGCATCACGATCTGCGACGACTGCACGCAGTTCGCTGATCAATTGTCTCGGCACCACTTCATCAGCATCCAGAAGCAGCGTCCAGGGTGTTGTAATGTTGAGCGACTCAATCGCCCATTGTCGTTTTTTTGGATAACCACCCTGGTACTCAAAATCCGCAACCTCCGCTCCGTATGCTGATGAAACAGATGCCGTGTTATCTGTGCTGGCTGAATCAATTACCACGACTCGCGCAAATGCGGTCAGGGCGGCCAGGCACTTTGCCATGTTGGCCTCCTCGTTCTTTGCCGCAATGAGAACCGTGATGGGGAGTGGGTCGATTTGATCGTGCTTCATCACAGGAGCATGCCTGGAGTCGAAGTGTTTAATTCATCAGTCGTCAATTTCGATGTCATGCGACATCCGAATCAACTGATTCGTGTGTCCCGCTTTGTGTGGCCATGAGTCGACCTGCTGCTGTCGTGGCCGAAGCACTCGGCGGCGCCGATAGAATGCGACGTCGTTTGATCATGCGTGCGGGGTTGCCGGCGTGGACGGTCCACGCTTCGATGTCTTTGGTGACAACTGACATTGCGCCCACGACCGCCCCCTCGCCTACCGTGACGCCTGGGCCGACGAATGCTCCGGCGCAGATCCAGGACTGATTGTCAATAATGACGGGAGACGATATGAGCTGCATATTGGGCGTCGAAATGTCATGAGATGCTGTGCACAGCAGTGAGTACTGCGAGACCGTTGCATGACTTCCAATCACCAGGCGGTCGACGCAGTAACAATCCACATGATGCGCAATGGCGCTCTCGTCGCCGACGGCAAGATTCCACGGAGCCCAGACCACGACGCTCGGTGAAATTCGAGCGTTCCGCCCCACGCGGGCACCGAATGTCCGGAGCAGCAGTCGCCGCCACCCGAAAAACATTCGTGGAGATGGACGAAAACAACTCCACCAAGCGACGGCCCAAATCACGCGACCGATCTTGTTCCAGGTCGAATGCGGGCTGGGGCAGTCCTTCCTGCCCACGTGAATTCTCACGGGCCTTTTTCTATTGCGTTGAGGTTCAACATTGGTGGTCCGCTTCTTTCCTGAGTTGCGTTCACATGACCAGGCGTTCCAGTCAGGCTGCTCGACCTGTCTGTCTTCCGGGCTTCACCCAGCTAATCTGGTGACTTCCACCAAGCACCATGTCGTAGGCGTCCAGCATCTTTTTCCCGATGTCTGGCCAGGCGAACTCCTGGCGGACCCAGTGCTCGCCACGTGCACCCATTTCCGCGAGCTCGCGGCGCGTCGTTTCCATTGCTTCCCGCAGAGCCTTTCCCAGAGATGTTGCGTCCGGCTCGACATGCCATCCACAGCGTTGTCGCAATACGTTCTTCCATGGTGTTCCAGTCGTCGTGATCACGGGCGTTCCAATCGCCAGAGCCTCGGCAACGACGATCCCGAAGTTTTCCGAGAAGGACGGCAGCACAACGACGTCCGCATTTCGCAGTAACCTCCACTTGTCCTGCGTATGAACGGCATCAGAAATCATGACAGTACTTTCCAGATCCTTTTGTTGGACCAGCTGCCGAATTTCGTCCTTATGTCCTGATTCGTCGCCGCCCACAATCCGCAGTCGCCAGCCGGGTCGTATTGCCTTTTGCCATGCTTCGATGAGGTGAGGGATCCCTTTGACAGGATGGATTCTCCCCAGAAAAAGAATCTCTCGCTCGCTGGCACGTGCGGTGTCGGGGCGACGATCTGAATCTTTGAAGGTTTCCGGGAGCGTGACGCCATTCGGCAAGAGTACAACTGGCTGCTCAAAACCAAGATGCCGGAACTGTTTCACCTCGCTTTCCGACGTCGCATGCAGACACGAACTTGTGAGCAGATCCCGGTGCTGATACAGCTTCCATGCAATCAGCTTGCGATACCGGCGATGACGAAGACACCACGGTTCCAACATACCTCGGGGACTTACGAAACGGGTGATGCTGTGACGGCGACTCAGCCGGGCGGAGTCATGATTTGGTGTCAGCCACAGCCCATGATCATGAACAACATCCGGAGTCCAGCGGTCTGATAGCACGGAGTCGAGGTTTCCGGTCACAAACTCCGTCGACGGATACGCTTTGAGGCAGATGGTAGCTGCCTGACGACTCCAGACACGGACATCCGCACCATGAATTGCCTCGGCGTCTGCCAAAGCCGGGACGGAGCGCGCCGGACCTCCGTCGGTGGGATTCAGACTGGGGACGCAGTGCAGGACGCGAAGTGGCATGTCCAGAACCTTCCCTGGTTTAGGCGCCGTTCAATCCGTTGTGTTCATCCGAGGATGTCGAGGTCTCACATGAGACAACTTGTGACTGATCATGCGGCAGTGGCCAGCCGGCCGTGACTGACGCGTGCCAGAGTTCGATCCCGCAACTGTTTTCGACGACCCAGATGATGCAACGATATCGAGCACCCGATCGTCAACCAGAACAGAAAACAAAGAAGCGACCCGCAGGCGAAGATGTATCCTTCGATCACCAGGTGGAAGGCAAAGAAGGCGGTCCATCCACGTAACAGGTCCTTATACCGGTCAGGAATGCTTGAGTTCCGTGTATACAGTGACAAAGAAATTCTCAACAAGAGTCCGATGAAGCCGATCGCACCAACGGTTCCTGTCATGGCAACGATGGCAAGATACCCGGAGCCTGGTTCAATGAACTCTCCATTGGAATCCTCGCGGTACAGCCGCTGCTGCTGAAACCCAATGCCCAGAACCGGACTGCTTCTGAATTCAGCGATCCTGTATTCCCAAAGCTCTCCTCGGGTATCGTTCGTGCCTTTGTGTGACAGTTCTGCATAGACCCCGCTTCCCAAACCAGCCTTGTCCGCTTCAAAGCTTCTCGCGGCCTGCACATAACTCACTCCGATCAGCGCTGCAGCCGCCAGAACGACGACGATAATCCCCTCACGTCGATGGGCAATATGCGTCAGGATTCCGATGGTGAGTCCCATGACAGCTCCTCGCGATCCAGCTCCAATGCAGGTGACACAGCAGATCACGAGCAGAATCAATTGCCACTTCGATCTTTCCTGTTTTTGAGTACAAAACAGGTCAATCGCAGCAAGGGCGCTCACTGGGGCCAGAATCATTGAATGTCCCATCAGGCCGAAAAAGTAACCTCGACCCGAAAGACGAATGCCGGCAACGTTCAACACGAGGGAACCAACGGCACAAACCAGGAGCAGCTTTCGCGTCCAGTCCAGCACCTGGAGCTTCAATCTGATTTCGTTCGAAAACAATGGCCCGACGACAGCCATCACCAGGAACCATCCGAACCACCGCGTGGCTGCGGTTTTTGGATCTTCCGCCATCCACAAACTTGGCAGTGTCAACAGCACAAATCCGAACGGGACGATGCTCAGTTTCAGGTCACGGCTGAACCAGATATACAGGAACGCGCCAATCAGGCTGGCGCAGCAGGCCAAGAACAGGTGCTGCGAACTGAGCCCGGTCGAGATCGAACTTGACCGAAGGAAGAACGCGCCGACCAGAAGAGCCGCACAGATCGTGATCCCGATCGGCATGGCATGCGATGTGTTTCGCGATGGCCGCCCTGACCGTGTGATGGCTGTCTTCCGCTGCGGCGTCCGGCGGGGTACCCGGATGCTGTTGTTTGCTGCCGTCGAGATGAAGTTTACCTGGCGCTGTGAGTCGTGATTTATCGGAGAGCTTTGTTTACGTTTTGGTTTTCGTCGAGAAACTGACCTGGATCGTGGTGCGTGCTGATCCCGTTACGCGGCCGCCGACAACACTGTCCTGGGTATCAGTACACAGTGTTGGATAACCCACTTGGAACCGGAAAAATGCCGCAGCCAGACCTCTCTGTCGGAGATCTCGGACTCGCCAGTCTCGGTGAGAAGGTGAACCTGATATCCAAGAGGCACCACGATATCCCAGACGTCCATTGCCGGCTGATCGCCGTGAATCTCAGCCAAAACGATCGGTCGCACCTCTTTCAGCACTCGTCTTGCCCCGGACAGCACAGATGCTTCGGCCCCCTCGACGTCAAGCTTGATCACTTCGGGTGCCGGGTTTCGGTCGGAAAAAATGAAGTGATCGAGCGTCGTCACATCCACGTCAATGACACTGTCTTCATCGACATCGCTGTGGCGGACCGCGGAACAAATGACGCCTGTTTCTGCCGATGCCGGAGTGTACATTTTGATGCGTCCTGCGGTGTCCGACAGAGCAAGCTGACAGGCGTGGACTCGGTCACTTAGGTCGTTCGCAATGAGCATGGCCCGCAGATCAGAGACAATCGAAGGCACAGGTTCAAAGGCGACGACCTGACCGCCAGGCTGATGCAGGTGAGCGGCCAGCAATGAGAAGTAGCCTGCATTGGCACCGATGTCGTAAATGATCGAACCGTCTTTCACACGTTTGCCGTAGGCCGTTGCAAATCGTGATTCATATGTGCCAAACAACATCGACAGGTTGGGGAGCCCATGCTGCCTGAGCAACCTCCGTCCCTTCAACGGACCCGCCATCACTCGTACTGTGTGGCCGCTCGTCATGCCAATCGCAATGCGTGCGCAGGACTTAAAGAACTGCTTCATCATTTTTGAGATCCCCTCCCTGGGACGGTATTCTGTTCAGGCTGCAACGCCTGCAACTTCGCTGAGGAAGCCGACCAGACGATCGGCACCGTGTTCCGGTGTATATCCGCGGAGTGCCGCCTTGGCCGCGATGGACTGAGTGGTCAGTGTGTGACGCGAAGAAATGGCTTTGAGCATCGCGGATGCGAGGAACGCCTCGTCGTCGGCCGGACCGATCTGCCCATTGATTCCATCCTGCACGAAGTCATGGGCACTCATCGCCTGATTGGTTGTAATGACCGGCAGCCCCATTGCCAGCGCCTCGGGGAGCACCATGCCCCAGCCATCCCAGCGCGTACTGAAGACGAAACAGTGTTTGCCACGGAACACTTCATCCTTCCGGTCATACGGCAACAGACCACGAAAACAGATCGGCTTGCGAACACTGCGACCGAGCTCTTCCAGTTCGCCTCGGAGTGGACCGTCTCCGAAAATCTCCAGTGTCCAGCCACCGTCGGGCAAATGTCGGCAGGCATTAATCAGAACGTCCAGCCCTTTGCGGTGAATCAACTGTGCCGACGCCACGAATCGAAAGGGTTCCGAATCGGCTGGCGGAACAATTGGCGGGGCCTGAAGATGTTCCGTCAAATTGATGTAGTATGGCAGCGACACGACGCGCTGATGCGGATAAGTCAGATTCCGGTATCGTCGTACCGATTCGTCCCCCGTACCGATGACGGAGTCAGCTCGTCGGAGAACGGACATCATCATGTGGTGTCGAATCCATCCCCACACTCCGGTCCGCGGCTGCGGAGGTTCGCCCAGAAACGAGAATGGTGTCCCCTGATTTCGAAGGATCCGTGCCAACAGCTGTGTCACCGGGCTGGTATAGACAGAACTCAACAGCCAAACATCGGCCCGTCGGGATCTTACCCACCGATGGAGCTTCCCGGTGCAAATCTGCCATGTGCCGATGGGCAGATTCTCCCATGGCAGGTTGGGCGTCGGTTGACCCCAGTGACGTGACAAATTGCGCTGCTTGACATAGCCAATGAATGCTTCGACATCATCGCGGTCGGCAATGGCATTCAGCAGGTCAACCTGATGAGGACTGGGACTGCTGAGGATGAGGCCAATTTTGAGCATAACTCTGTGGGAATGCGGCAAGACGGAAGCGAGCGTTTGGTCGGGCGTCGATGTGACCTTCAGTGAATGCCGAATCGCCGTTCACCATTGTCGTATCTCGTCAGCGTGGTTTGATGGAAAAAATGCGAACAAATTCACCTTGCCCGAGCAGTTCCCAGTTCACCCACCGAACCAGGCGACGGGCCGCCGGAATTGTGGTGACAGCTGCACGAGCCCGCCACACGAGCCCGAGTGTCTTATTGGCGATCCCTGCTCTCTTGAACGCTGTTGCTGTGTGAGATTGGGTCTTACGCGCCGTGGCTTCTGACACATCAGCGAAAATGCCCGCTCCCCCAAGTCGATGCAATGACTTCACATGGAACCCGGCTTTCAGGATGCAGTTCTCCAGTGAAGTCGGTGTAAAATGCGAGAGATGCGTGCTGGGGTGCAAAGCGTACCAGTCAGCTCCCAGCTCCTTCGCCGCTTTGCTCCCAAAGTTGGGGACTTCCACAATACAGAGTCCACCCGGTTTGGTGATGCGATACAGCTGAGCAGTGAACTCAGCGGGTGAGATCACATGTTCGAGCACGTGCATCGCTGTGACACAATCATAACCGTCATCGGATAACTCGGAGATATCAGCCGCCGAAATGTTCCGGCCAGCAGCCTGTGCCGCTCGCACGGTTCCCGCACTGGGCTCAACGCCCGACGCGACGAAGCCGGTCGTTGAAAACGCTTCAACCAATCTCCCGCCTCCGCAGCCCACGTCCATGGAATTCAGTTCGGAGTTGTCTCGTTTCAGATACGCTCGTGCTCGTCTGGCCAGTACGACATGGTCTTCGGACGGCAGTTCGACCTGCTGAGCGGCGTAGGTTTCCGCGTTCTCGTAGTATTCATCTGAATAGATATGCGACAGAGCTTCATTGGTCAGACGCGGAGATGTAAACACGAAGTCACAGTCGACACATCGCATGAGTGCCCATGGAGATGCATCCAGTGCCAGCGACATGTCTTCGGATCCGCAATGGTCACAACGGTCAACTGTGATCGTGGGACGGTCTTCAAGTGCTGTCATGATGACGTGGTCCTTCTGCCGGAACTGTCCGCAGGCTCGAAACTCATCTCGCCGGCGATGCGTGTCTAAAGTTTGCCGAGCGGCGGTCCGAACCAGTCGCCATTCGGTTCGCCCGCAAGGATTCGACGAGCGACATCACGGAAACGGGAGACGTATCGCCGATGTTCACTGAAATCGCGCTGCTGTAAGTATGCCTTGACCGCCCGCAATACGGCGAGGAGCAGGGAGAAGGCTGCGAAGAGCCATGCCTGTCGCACGTGTCCGGCTTTCATATGCCAGTACACGTGATTTCGCCGCAACATAAATGTCTTGACCGAGTGGTGTGCGTATTCGTCTTCAGCCTGATGATGCAGGATGCTGGTCACCGGCACATACAGACTGTCCCAGCCCAGTTGACGTGCACGCCAGCTCCAGTCAGTGTCTTCGACATATCCGCCCATTTCCTCGTCCAGCAGGCCAATCTCACGCAGAGCATCAGTGCGACAGAGCACACAGACTCCGTTCAGAAAGTCCACAGACGTCTCGGTCCTTGTGGAGGCACTTCGATTTATTGAACGGAATCCGGAAGTCAGCCAGTGAGACAAATGACTGCTGAACCAGGGATAACGCAGGATCGTGTTCTGCACGTTGCCTTCTTTGCGAAGGTACACCGTTGGACCCAGAAACGCCGCGGTCGGATGGTGCTCCGACGCCTCGACGAGTTTTGAAAGATAGGCGGCGTTGCAAACTTCGGTGTCCGCATTCACAATCAACACGTACTCGTACTGATGGTCGATGGCGTGCTGCATTCCAGAGTTATACCCGCCGCAGAAAAACCCGTTCTGCTCACGCGTGATGATGGTGATTTGAGGAAAGCGTTCTTGCGCCCAGGCAGTCATGACACCCCCGGACCCATTGTCAACGAACAAGACGTCCGCAGGAGACTCAAGCATTTCCATGTGGCTGCTGATACAGCGTTCCAGAGGGAAGCAGTACTTGTGTGTCGCAATGACAACAGCAACGTTCCCGGACGCCATCGATTCGCTGCCTGTTGCCATAGGTTGAATTCTCAAAGTCAAAACAGGATTCCGATTCGCTGTTCAGGCGGCTCGGTTTTTGGTTTCAGTGTGTGACGGCGCGGGAAACAGGTAATTGTCTGCGGGTGGGCAGGATGCGGTCAGGATGTCCGCCGTGGCAGCCAGTCCGCAGAGGCATGAAAACCCGGCATGCCCGATTGCAACCAGGCCCTTGAGCGGTTGACGCCGCGCAAGGCGAAGTGCTGCTACCAAACGCCCGGCCGGCTGGGTGATTGTTGCACAGTACAGCAGTCGCAGGCGTGGGTTTGCCGTCCTGTTTTCCGGCCAGCCAATGAAACCATGTCTTTGCGCGAGATACAGCACGTACCGCCAGTCACTGCGTTTCTTCCAGAACATCGAAAATGTTCTGCGGCGGCGCGGGTGCCGAATATGAGCTTCATGCACGAACCCAATCTGGCCATGTGACAGAATTCTGGCGGCGATTTCGACATCTTCACACGCGGCTCGCAGAAAGTTCTCATCGAAGCCGCCGACTTGAATCAAGATCGACTTTCGATAGGCGATCGCGGCGGTCAGGTAGACTCCCCCAGTCTGGCAAACGGGAGCGTCCCAAAGAATATTTGCATCTCCTTCAACAGGATCGACGCGAGCTTCGGCTCCAACCCAGTCACTGTTATTCCTGAGTGCGATGAGCAGTGTTTCAACCAGACGGTCATCCGGACGCACGTCGCTGTCCAGGAACAGAACCACATCGGCGCTGGCGTTTTGCGTGCCCAGGTTTCTCGCGGCGGCCGGACCGCGATTCTCCTGACGCAAGTATTTCAACTTCGGCAGCGAGCGCCGAAAGTCGTCCACGACCTCAGTCAGATCATCGGTACTCCCATCGTCACAGATCAGAACTTCCATCCTGTGTCGAGGTACTGTTTGGTGCCGAATCCCGTCAAGTACGTCTCTCAGCAGGTCTGGACGATTGAAGACCGGAATGACAATCGAAACCAGACACTCAGGTGCCGACGGAAATGACCGAGATCCACTTTGGGACGAAGTGTCGTTGTTCATAGCTGGCGAGGCATCTTCCAGGAGCCGTAGCAACGGCCGATGTTTGCTACCGTGGATCCGAGTGCACGCCCCAGTCTGATTGAACCGTTGACGCTCGGTTGATCCCAGGACGTTTGCTTCAGGTAGGTGATACCCAGTCGAACCGCAGCAAGCATGTTTCGAGCAAAGCTGTTGAACGGGTCGGTCAGTTGATAGATGAAGTGGTTTCTGAGCTGCAGGAATCCTGGTCCGCTGTGCGTGGCTGACCCTTTGGCATGATGTTTGCAAACACTGCCTGGGACAATGACAACTCGCCACCTCTGGTGACGCGCTCGTCGGCACAGATCGGCCTCTTCCCAGTACATGAAGTAGAGCGGATTCAGGCCACCGATCTGTTCAAAACATTCTCTTCGCAGGAACAATGAACTGCCTTCAACCCAGTCTCTGTCTGTCGGCAGGCGTGTCGAGTCCTTCATGTACGGAATAACATCACGACAGCGTCCATTCATGTAGTAGTTCGGAGCGTCGCTCTCCCACTCAGTGAACACCGGGCCCATGACCCCAATGGATGGGTCTTTCCCGGCAGCCGCGATTGGATCCAGCCAGTTGGGCTGGGCGATGGTGTCAGTGTTCTGCAGGCACACCCAGTCGCAGCCATCAGCGAATGCCTGCGGAATGGCTCGGTTGTATGCTTCTGCATAGCCGAGGTTTTCGGAATGTCGGATGATCGCGATTTCCGGATATTCAACGGTCACATAATCGAGACTCTCATCACTGCTCGCGTTGTCAACGACGTAGATGCGCTGGCCTTCAAGGGCTTCCTGCCTGAGCGATTTCAGCAGCGCTGGCATCCACCGCATGCCGTTGTAATTCAGGATGAGAATTCCGAGTTTCATAGGCTTTTGCAGACAGGCCGGCCGAATCCGTGTCGACTAGGCGGCTTGCGATGACTCCTGCCATGGACGC
>JBDOMX010000640.1:14875-16058 GCA_039831615.1 Planctomycetaceae bacterium | reverse complement strand
CCAGATCGCGATGAAATCCAATTCTTCTCGTCAACGGTCCGGTCAGCTCCGTCGCCGTACCGACCAACCTGCGAAGCAGTCCGCTGTGATCCATTTTTGTGACGGAATCGTGAAGTGAAATGAACTTGATTCTGCGAAGCCTGACAATGTCGAAACCAACATCGGTCAGAGTGTTTCGAATGCAGTTCGCGTCGAAGTAGCTCAGATGGTCCGGAGCCTGGTAGTTGTATGGATGGTTGGCCAATCCCATCCGATACAACCCGTCACGACAGGCAAGAGTGCTGCCCTCGTAGGCCGGAAACGACAGATACATATATCCGCCAGCAACAAGGCTTTTGTAGCACTGAGAAAGAAATCCTCGTGGATTGCTGAGGTGCTCAAGGACGTGAGAACAGTGAATCGCGCCAAAAGTCTGTGATGGCAGCTGGCAGTTGTTCAAATCCTCCACACTGCCACTAATGTCGTCGTGCGACGTCAAAAAGGAGACGGCCCAGGGGGCCGCATCAACAACACTCACGCGAAAGCCGTAGTCCACGGCATTCAGTGCAAACGTGCTGGCTCCTGCTCCCGCTTCCAGCAGCACAGGTTCCGGAGCGTTTTGCTGAAGGAACATCAATCGGTCAGCATAGATCTTCGACCACTTGTCCATCTGATCCCGCTGCATGAGAGGAGCAAAGTAGTCTTCGTCATAATGTTCATCGTAGACCAATGGCCTGCCGTCTTCTGCAAAACGAAAGCCGCAGTCTGCGCATCGATGGACCTGCCAGTCATTGAACCTGATCGTAGGGGTCGTTCCCGTCCCGGAACAGACCCAGCAGGTTTTTGTCGTTGATTGTGTCATCAGCAGTGTCTTCGTTCGCGTGATGGACGTGCTGGTCAACAGTCGGGCGGGAACGGCGTCGCCGCTGATCACACTGTGGGGCCGCCCGTGTCTTTGTCAGTCGTCAGGCGACACGCCGTTTGACGCCGCGGTAAACTCGAGCGCCAAAAGCAGCCGGTCTGCGGATCAGCATGTCTTCCAGAAAAAATGCCGGCGAAGATTTGATTCTGTTCAACTCAGCGCTGGCTTCGTAGGAGGAAATCATTGAATCCCAAAGCATGTGTCGCAGTCGCAGGCTTTCTGCGTGACCGTCGGGAGCGTCCTGGGCCGGGACAGCCTCCGGCCGGGCATCGGGCAAAGACC
>JBDOMX010000640.1:11928-14865 GCA_039831615.1 Planctomycetaceae bacterium | reverse complement strand
AGATATTGCTCGAACGTCACTTGCCCGCGTTCCTCAAAGGCGCCGGCCGCTTCCACTAAGGCGACAAGGCCGATCTGCACCAGATCCTCAATCTCGATCGCGGACGACATGCTGCCATGCACGTGCCACGCGATCCGCCGCACCAGCGGCAAGTGCTTCGCGGTAAGCATCTTCCCACAGTTCTCTGATGGGACTTTTATCATTCTTCCAGGGCTGTGTCGGCACGACCGTGAAGTGGACCAGCTGCGAACGTCCCTCTTCGTACCATTCCAGGCAGTTCCATTCGTTCGGGATTGTATCGGCAATGGCATCCTCCGGCAGGATACAGAATTCTGCCATCAGCTGCTTGTAGGTGTACTCATTGCGGTCGAGGCCCTCGACGATCCGTTCGATATCCCAGTTCAACTTCGAACAGTCCATCAACATAACGCTCATCTGACGACCGGGTGTCCAGTAGCGTCCTTCGCCATGGTCGTTGTTGTTGCCACCTTCCCAGCCTGTGGGCACTTCGTTTTGCGAACTGCACAGCACCAGCTTCCCGTTAAACGGAGTGTTCCACAGTTTGGCAATGTCATCAAACACGAGCATATCCGCATCGATGTACAGTGCTTTACCCTCGTACCCGGTCAATTTCGGAATCAGGAATCGATTGAAGCTGAAACCGGTTCCGGGTCGGTTTTTGGGATCCTTTGGGGGTGGAACCGGCATATTCCGCATGCAGAAAAACTGAACCGGATGCTGCGTGTGCTTGCGAATCGAGTACTCAAGCACGTGGGCGGCAACCATTTGACTGTCGTCCGCACCAACGAAAATACGAATCGGGTCGACGAGTGATTCAACGCTCATTTCAAACTCCTCCATGGTTTTACGGATCTCAGAAAACTGAATGTCGAAACTGACGTGTTCATTCTTGAACAACGTCTTGTCGATGAGGTCGCTGAACGTGTGGCTGTACGAAGCACCACCATCGATGCCCAGCAAACGGACATCTTTGACACCAAGTCGCCCGAGCAGATTAACGACCACCGATCCACTGAAGGTCCCGCTGACGGGCAGTGAGGGACCAGGTTGACGGGCGCTCCAGAGTGGATAGCTGAGCAGTCTCCCTCGATTTGCAAATGCACGCAGCACGGGTGTCGTGTTAACGAAATCAGCGAGACTCAAAGCAGTTGGGCGACAATTGACATGGGGAACTTCCGGCATCACAAGACAGTGAGCGTTCTCCAGCAGGCAGTCCTCACAGTCCTCAAGGACATCGATGTCGATGATGTGGGCGAAGCTGACTTTTTGCTCACGAACCACATGGTTCAATGAGACCAGATTGTAGTCGTCGAGGTCGAACTGCTCGCGAAGGCCGAAACTTGGCCCCTTTCCAAGGACCAGAAACGGATTGTCTCGCATGTCAAATGCAGTGAACGCATCGAAGATGCTGATGGGAGGTGCAGAATTCACGGTCTCGGTTCAGGCAGCTTCTGAGGGATGATGCCGCTCCTGACTTTCTCGAATCCGCAGCCCGGCAATTTCCTGCACCTGATGACTGAATCGCTTCCAGGTGAGATGTTCTACTGTCCGCCGGACATCGCAGGTCGATTTGAAAGCTGTCTCAATCAGGTCTTTCACTGCAGCGATTGGTGCTGCGGTCTCAAACAGATAACCGTTTTCTCCGTGGGTGATGATGTCCGCGGCATGACCGGTGTTGGAGCACACCGGAACGACATTGGACATGGCAGCTTCAATCAGCGGGACCGGTCCACCCTCCAGTTCCGACATGCTCACGAAAACATCAATCGAATTGTAGAACTCGGCATACCGGCTGTATGGAATGTCGAGATATTCAAAATTCGGCAATGAAGTCAGCTCTCCAAAACGATCCCACTCAGGCCAGTTCCTCCCGCAAAGTGCGAAACTCTGTTTGGGCATCGATCGGACCAGATCCAGGATTCGATTTCCTGCCTTCCGGGGCAGCCAGGATGAACAAAACCCGATTCTTCCGTTCCCGCGTTCATGCGGCTGAAAACTTTCGGGGTCCGCACCAACGAGTGCGACTTCCACGAGTTCCGGTGAGATTCCCTGGTCGATGAGGTGAGGGACAAACAGCGAACACATGCTGATGACCCGATCCGCCATGTTCATCACGTAGATCAATTCATCGTCCGAATACCACAGGTCTCTGGGATGTGTGTAAAACAGCAGGTTTTTTGAATTCAGCACGCCCGGCTGACGCAGCACGGTGTCTCGCAGGTACCCATAGTGCGAATAGAAATAAGCCCGAGCTGGCGGCAAGACCGTCCCGAGCTCCACAAATGCCGACCGGACATCAGTGTATTTGTCGATCTCACGACAGATGGCGTCCAAAATCCAGCCGTGATACTGCGCCGGCGCCATCACGTACACAAGATCGTATTCCGGCGCCTGAGGCTCACCGGCCGATTCGAGAAGTTTCTGATAACGAGAGACGAATGCCGGCGTGCCGGTCACTGCTGCACGGGTTTTCTGAAAAAGATTCTGAAGTCTGGTGATCAACAGACATTTACCTCTTTGTTAGCAACAGAGAGAATCGTCATTTGGAACGCATCCTTCTTCGCCAGTTTTCCAACGAGTCGAGTCAGGAACGGCGGCAATCGAAGTACTTCGTTCAACAGTGGTAACGTCGGGCATGCATTGATGAGCTCAGTGCTTGGCGCTTCGAATCCGGTTTGTCGCAGCAGTCTGGTCAGCGAATCACAGGTAAAGAAACTGACGTGGCTGCGGTCCGTGTAATGGAAGAATGCCAGACGACTTGCTTCCAGGGACTTTGGCAGCTGGCAGTTCGGTACGCTCAGGATGACGTTTTTTCGGCAGACACGGTGAAACTCGCGCAGAACGGCCTCAGGATCCGGCACATGCTCAAGAGTTTCAAAACTTACGATGGTGTCAAAACTGCCATCGTCAAACGGA
>JBDOMX010000640.1:0-11918 GCA_039831615.1 Planctomycetaceae bacterium | reverse complement strand
AACGGAAGGTCGGCTGCGTCTCCAATTTGAAGCTTATGCGGTGCCTCATCCCATTGCGGATAGGACTGTATGTCGATGCCGGCGGTTTCATAGTCTGCTTCGAAGTGCAAAACGTATCGGCCATTGCCACAGCCAACATCCAAAAAACTCTGGCCGGAGTGTTTCGCGATCGCTGCCGCACGATGAGGGTTGAGCTGCCGATCGACCCATGCAGTCGCCGCCTTGTTCATCCCACTCGACGTCGAAAGACGAGACGACTGTGGTTCGCAGGAAACATTTGAAGTGCTAGGCAGCGACGACTTGCCATTCTCGAGCGTTGAAAAAGAGTGAATCACCAAGTGGGTGTCCTGAAGAAACAGTGAATGCGATGCCTTCGGCGATCGCGAGTGTGTGCAGAGGTTTTCTGTTGAGAGAAATCTTGGCTGTGTACTGACCGGGCGGAAGACCGACCGGGTTGAGTGCCAGTCGATATTCGAACGAGCCAGCGGGTATCGAACACCGCTCGTCATCCTGCCCGGACGTGACGCAAAGGACGTTCGACACTCCATGCACCGGACTTCGAATCACGACGTCCAGTGACACGTCGTTCATGGGCTCAGGGCTCCAGGCTCTTACACACAGCGAAGCTGCGTTGCCTGTCGACGGAGCAGCCGTGATCTCTCCGTCCTGATCACGAAAAACGACTTCGCATATCTGACAGGGAAGCCCGTCAGCCTGCGAAGAGAACTCTGCAGGCCCGCGGACTGAATCAGGCATGTCGACGGCGGATATCCTGGCTTCGTAGCTTTCCAGTGTGGTGCGTATCGGACCACTTGCGAACATCCTGCCTTTGTCCATCGCAACTCCTGTTTGGCAGACGGTCAACAGCGTATGGTGGCTGTGTGACACGAGGACGAACGCTGTGCCGGCCTCCATTAATTCACTGAGCCGACGATAACACTTGGCCCGAAAGGCAGCGTCGCCGACCGCCAGAACCTCATCGATCAGCAGGATGTCCGGCTCCAGCTGACTGGCGACAGCAAAGCCCAGTCGAACTTTCATGCCCGAGCTGTAGTTCTTTAACGGCATGTCGATAAATGTTGATAACTCAGCAAATTCAACAATTGCTTCGAGTCGTTTGTCCACGTCCCGCTTCGTCATGCCCAGAACGGCCGCATTGACGTAGATGTTTTCGCGGCCGGAAAGAATGGGATTGAAACCGGCTCCCAGTTCAATCAACGCCGCCATGCGCCCGTTGACTGTGATTTGTCCGGCATCCGGTCGGAACAGCCCATTGATCATCTTCAGTAGTGTGCTTTTTCCCGCGCCGTTGCGTCCGATCAGGGCCAGGCTCTCGCCGGGATGTACGTCAAAACTGACATCGTCCACAGCAAGGAACTCGTCCGTTCGCAGCCGCAGCTCGGGCTCAGCGCGAGCCAGCAGATCACCGGCGATGTCCGATACGCCGTACCAGAGAGATCGCTTCAGGCTGCGGCAGAACCGCTTCTTGACACTTTCGACGGAAAGCAGTGGGGTCGACATTCAGAACAGTCTCTGCGGACGAAGAGCCGGTTCCACCAGCTGAAGAGTTTGATTCGGTATTGGCCGGCAGAATCGGCCCTGCGGCCCTGAGTGCCAGGGCTGCCGGCTATCGATTGGCATAAATCAGCACACGCGGGCCGCTGCGTTCTGCTCGTTCCTGGGCCACCTCGACATTGCTGAACCCCAGATCTTTCAGGAGTCCCACGAGGTCTTCCAGAACAATCCATTTTGCGTGGCCGTACATACCGGCAAACGGGTTGTCGCGACCGTGTTCATCGAAATGCCAGTACCGAACGCCGGCGTCGCGCTTGATTTCGACATCCTCGGGAGCGACGTGCGTGTCCAGCATGATGCCGTGACTGACCAGCGGAGCCAGTCGACGGAGGTGTTCCACCGGGTATTCTAAATGGTAGAGCACGCCGACGTGGTGCAGGACATCGCAACTGAGGTCCAGCGATTCCGGAATCTCCTGCTCCACGTCCCAGCAGTGGACTGTGGGAGAGAAGCCGGCCATCGAACACCGAACGAGCGTCTTCACAACGTGTTCGATCCGGGAGTCGATCGCCGTCACTTTCCGAGCAAGCGCCGCGAGTGACGTTGTGTGATTTCCTTCGAAGCAACCAAGCTCGAGCACATGTTTGTCCGAAAGGTCAAATCTCTCGTGGAGTTCCAGGTTGCGCGGATCCGGAATGGTTTCCGGTTCGTTTCGCTTGTTAGCCGTGTACCGATTGCCGAACCGTCGTCCGTGTCTGTCGACAACCCACGAACTCCATGGCAGCAGTTCGTTTAATCGCTGCAGTTCCTCGTCAGACAGACGGTTGATCTCCGGAAACTCGAACGAGCCCGGTTCGTAGCCCTTGAGTGGGATTGTTTCATGATGAGGCCCGGTGACTCTCCGTCGAATTCCGCTGTAAACACGTGTCAGCATATGATCAGTCCTTAGCTGCTCAATCGTTCGATTGCCCGTGGCAGAGCAACGCGATAAACGACAAGAGCGACAAACATTCCAAAGAGGGTTGTTCCGAAGACAAGAATTGATGGCTGCAAAAAAGTGTTTTGGCCATTGATGATCCAGTCACGCGTCTGGCACAGCAGTGGGCTGATCGGATTGACACGGTTCAGAGTACCAATCCAGCCACCATCCTTCGGCAGATAGATGACCGGGGAGCAATACATCCACACCTGGCAGATTAAAACCAAACCATTGCTGACATCCTGATACAGCAGCGCAAATGGACTCAGGAAAATGCCGATCATCAGTCCCAGTAAGATGATGGCCGATAGCCCGGCCAGCGCGAGCGGCAGTGTGCTGGCTGGTGAAAAACCGAGGTACAAATATGCCACCGCCAGAATCACGAGGCGAATCCCGACGTTGAACCAGCATTCGCCAAAGGCAGTAATCGGCAATGCTTCACGGGGAAAGTTGATCTTCGCCAGCATCGACTTCGACTCTGAAATCACTCGTACCGGAATTTGGATCGCGTCAACAAATGTTTGCCACAGAATCGTGCCGGTCACCAGAAAAACGGGATACGGGACGCTGCCCACGTTGATCGATACCACTTTCTCGCGCGTCAGAAACAACCAGATCGCTGTTGTAGCCAGAGGCGGGAAGACCGCCCAGAAGTACCCCAGCATGGTCTGGCGGTATCTGGCCGAGATGTTCCGAACGAACAACCGCCACGAGAGTTCACGACAGGCCAGCAGGTCTGAGTAGAAATCTCGAAACAGACTTCTCGGGTCGCGGAGCGGGGAACCGGGTTTGTAGACGACTGAAATGGCTTCTTCCGTGAAGACGTGGTCGGCGCTGGTGTCAAACCCGCTCTAGGCGGCTCTGGCGGGGCGGAGGAGAGATTGTTCAGCGGGGACTGCAAGCGTATTAAACACGCAGGTCGCACCCGGTTGTTGGCCTGCTATCGGCTGAGTTCCATCGAACACTTGGTAGTCGAGCGATCGAAGAATGGCAGTGACTCCTGTGAACTGCTGTGGTCCAACCTCAACGTAGAGCCGTGGGCGGTACTGTTCGAATAGTTTGCGACCGCCCTCAAGCACCAGTTGTTCGGCCCCCTCTACATCGATTTTGATGAAAGTCGGCGGTGAAAAGGCTGACAGCATCGTGTCCAGCGTGATGGTTGGAACAAATTGAGTATATCTACTGCCGCCGGCCTGAGTCCGATGCCCGGTTTTCTGCAGCGAGTTCGATGAACGGCCGCGTTCTGCAATCGAAAATTGTGCAACCTCCGTCGTGCTGGAAACAGCCGCACACAGGACGTGGATGGCCCGATCAAGGTTTTGTGGCAACTGAGCCGAACGCTGGATCAGCGATGCCAGGACTGGATCCGGTTCGACACACACAACTGTGCCCGAATCCCCGACTCTGTGCGACGACAGAAAGCTGAAGATGCCGACATTGCCCCCGATGTCCCAGACGCAGTCACCTTCCTGAACGAATTCGGCAGCGACTGCAATCAAATCATTGAATGCCGCAAAACCCGGCTTCAAATAGGCCAGTGCCGAGTCCGGTGTTGCGTAGAACGGCCGCCTGCCAAATGCCGACGGCAGCCGACGGCGAATGACGATACGACGAGCGACCCGTTCTGCGATCGATCTAAGCATGGGACGTCCTTCGCGGACGTCGAACCGTCCGTTCTGCGTCCATCGGGATTAGCCGACCACCGACAGCATACACATCAGACGGGGCAGGTATCCCGGCGGCGATTGCCGGCGATCCCTGCAGAATCGTTTGGGTGTCGGACCAGTTGGACTGTTCTTCGAGCAACAATGCATCCTCCGTGTTTTGCCCATCTGCCGATTGCGCGGGGCGATAATGGGCTGTCTGCGCGGACTTCGTCCTTCTGGGTGACCTGTACTGGAGTTGCAACCCCGAGCCCCTGCAGAGAACGCCTGTACCGACGCGCAGGATCTGCGTAACCCCGCCGCGGGAGACTATTTTATTTTCCGAAATCAATGCTAGACCTGTTTTTGATTCATGGCAGTCAAAGAAAAAACGCTGCCGCTGGCGAACAAATTGACGTCCACAACCTGCAGAAACTGCCGCGGTCTCCGCACAACACACTCGAACAGGGCGACTCCGCAATCATCTTCTGACCTGGCGGAGTGCATATTGCGGCACCACGAGTCACACGTCGACGTCGTCATTTGGACTAATCTTCCACAATGACCTGCCCGGTTCCGTCGACGGGACAGCCGTGACAGGATGCCTCAGACGGAAGACTGATATCGCGAAGGCCGACAGAGAAGTCACATCCGGTCAGACCGTCCATGTGGCGTCAGCGGTGGCTTTGATTTTGAACTCGGCGTAGTGGTGGACCGATCGATCGCCAGCGGCATCTTCAGGCTTCAACCCGGTCCGACTCATACAGCATCAGCCGGAAATTTGGGTGGTTCCGCGTGCCATTCCCGACCGAAGCGTCTGCCATTAACTCGCACCGGGTCGCGTATTTCGCCCGGTTGCCACGTACTTGAGATATTCGCCATATTCGTTGGGGTACTGATCGGCAAGCCTGAGCAGCTGCTCCGCATCAATCAACCCGCTTACAAATGCGATCTCTTCCGGGCAGGAAACCTTGAGTCCCATCCGATGCTCGATGGCGGCCACGAATTGACCAGCGTCCAGCAGCGAATCGTGAGTCCCTGTGTCCAGCCATGCAAATCCGCGTGACAGCAATTCGACCTGCAGTCGACCTCGTCGCATGTACTCACGATTCACATCCGTGATTTCAAATTCACCACGGTGCGAAGGCTTGAGATTCCGCGAAATCTCTACCACATCGTTGTCATAGAAATAGAGCCCCGGGACTGCAAAGCTGGATCGAGGCGCCGTTGGTTTTTCTTCCAGCGACACGACTTTTCCGGAGTCGTCGAATTCGACAACCCCGTACCGCTCCGGATCACGCACTTCGTAGCCGAATATGGTCGCCCCTGACTCCAGTGACACCGCATTGCTGAGCAGCTGACGAAACCCTCGGCCGTAGAAAATATTGTCGCCCAGGACGAGTGCCACGTGCTCCTTGCCGATGAAATCTGCACCCAAAACGAACGCCTGCGCCAGCCCTTCAGGCTTTGGCTGGGTGACGTAGGAAAACTGCATTCCCCATTGTTCGCCGCTCCCCAACAGTTGTTCGAATCCATTGATGTCGCGAGGTGAGGAAATCACGAGGACCTCTCTGATCCCAGCCAGCATCAACGTCGACAGTGGATAATAGATCATCGGCTTGTCGTACACGGGCACCATTTGTTTGCTGATGCCCAGGGTCAGTGGATACAGGCGTGACCCGGATCCCCCAGCCAGAATGATGCCTTTTTTGAATTTGCTCATTGTTTTTTCTTTGTGGCGATGTTTCAGCACAAGTCCCCAGTGTCACGCCACTGGCCGAATCGAGATCAACTGTCGGACGGTATGTTGCCACAGAGATCTCAGAGGACACTGAGATCTGTCACCACGACAGTGGCCGCAACCACCTACTGGTTTGTCAAAGCAAAAATTTCGGGTGCCACTGGCTCCGCCAGTGCTTCCCAGGGGACATGACAGTTTGGACTTACACTGGCAAAGCCAGAAGTGGCACACAACCCGAAAGTTAACCATTGACAAACCACGACGCAGGAATCCTCGGGGAACTGAGTGCTCTTTAGAAAAAATGTGCGACGGACTGCCAAAACATCCGAACTCCACCTACCGCAAACCAAGTCGTTCGCGGCGATAGCTGCCGCTTTGTACTCGTTCAACCCAATCAGAATGATCGAGGTACCAGTTGACGGTTGTCTCGATTCCCGCTGCGAAGTCCGTCCTGGGAATCCAACCGAGATGATCGCGGATCTTTGAAGCATCGATCGCGTATCGACGGTCATGGCCTGGCCGGTCCTTCACGAAGGTGATCAGCGAACCGCATGGCCCATGCGGCAAATCGGGACAGTGCTGATCCACGGCGCTGCAGATCGTGTTCACGATGTCAATGTTGGTCCGTTCTGTGTTGCCCCCAATGTTGTAGCACTCGCCGACCACACCACCACTCAACACCGCTTCGATTGCTTCGCAATGATCTTCGACGTAAAGCCAGTCGCGAACATTCAGTCCGTCACCGTAAATCGGTAATGGCTGCCCTTCCAGGGCGTTCAGGATCATCAATGGAATCAGTTTTTCCGGAAACTGATATGGTCCATAGTTGTTTGAGCAGTTCGTCAGCAGAACTGGCAATCCGAACGTATGATGCCACGCCCGCACGAAATGATCGGACGATGCCTTCGATGCAGAATAGGGACTATTCGGAGCGTAGGCGGTCGTCTCTGTAAACAAACCGGTTTCGCCCAATGACCCATAAACTTCGTCGGTCGACACGTGCAAAAGCCGGAACGCCCTGCTGGCGGGCTCATCCAGCCCGTTCCAGTAGTGTCGCACTTCTTCCAAAAGTCGGCACGTTCCCAGTACGTTGGTTTCCACGAATGTCAGCGGACTGTCAATCGAACGGTCGACGTGAGACTCAGCTGCAAAGTTGACGATGGCCTCAGGTCGGTGCTGATGCAGGAGTTCGCGGACCAGCGAAGAATCGCCAATGTCGCCGACCACCAGTTCATGGTGCGCAGAATCCGGCAGCGAATCCGGATTGCCGGCATAGGTGAGTTTGTCCAGATTAATCAGCCGTACATCGTTGCGAGATGCCAGCCGACGAACGAAGCAACTGCCGATAAACCCGGCTCCGCCAGTGACCAGAATCGTCGTCATGCCGTGATCCAGTTCTTCATCGCTTTTTCAAGAGCCTCTTCGGCGGGGCTCAGTGGAAGCCCGACGGCGACAGCCTTGCTGCTGTCAAGGACACAGTTGGAACGTGGCGTCTTTGCAGCGACCCGGAGAAACTCTGCTTCAGTCGCGAAGAAATCAAAGGATTTGTCGCTGAGCCCGTGTCGACGAACCAGTTCGATGACCTGCCGCGTTGTCACCGAACCGGGATTCGTCAGGTTCCAGATCCCGTAGTCGCACTCCTGCAGGGCACATGCTATGCAGGCGTCTGCAAATTCGTCGAGGTGCGACAGACTGTTGGTGGCGTCCAGCAGCCGATCGTAGTTCATCATCTTACTGATGTAGTTGCGTGACGAATCAACATGGTTGAACGGAATTCGCAGTCGCCAGATCCAGCAACGTTCGGCCCCCTCCAGGACCTCTTCACCAAGGGCTTTACAGCCTGAATAGAAACTGCAATTGTCCTGGCGAAACGTAAAATTTGGATGATCGGTTTCTGAGAAACCTCGACCATCTTCCCGTGTCCCCGTAAAAATACATCCCGACGACACATGTCCCCAGGGAATCCTGAGGTCTTCGCAGACGGTTCTCACGGTGCCTGGCAATACGCCATTCCCTGCGAGACACTCGGCTCGGTGCAGTTCACAGGCGTCAACGTTGGGGCGGCCAGTATATCCTGCTGAATTGACCACATACTGAGGCCGGAAACTCTTCAGGAATTCGCTGAGTGATGTCGCATCGGTGTAGTCAACCTCCGACCGACGAACGGACTTGTATTCAACCCCTCGTCGAGACATTGCAGCCTGGAGCGCCTGACCGACGTAGCCACTTCCACCTAACAGAACCAACATGCCCTATCCTGATCGTTCTTGTTGACCAAATCCCACCGGCTACCGTATCATTTTCGTCCAATGCGAACTGTGGCAGACGCATCCGCAGGACTCCCCATTAATCGGAGTAATCGTGTGACAGAGGAGCCCCATTAAGTTTTAGGGGATTCCGGTCAGATAAACCTGGAAAAAATCCTGCCGCTTCCCCACCCCGATCGCACACTCGACGCAGTTGCGATAGTCTTTTGCGCAGCTCCACTTCCATCGAACCAGTTCTTCCGGACACACACAGGACAGTTAAATGCCAATTCTGGCACATGAACCCGACATCTTCCCTGAGAACCTGCTCGATGAGAAGTCTCCGCCGCCGGAAGGTACAGAATGGTACGCAATTCACACCCTGAGTCGCAGAGAAAAAGAGCTAATGCGGCGACTGCGGTCGCAAAAAATATCGCATTACTGCCCTTTGGCTGAAACACGCAAGAGATCACCCGCCGGCCGAATTCGCACCAGCTATTTGCCGCTGTTTCGCAGCTACGTGTTTGTCCGAGGCAAAGCAGAGGACCGCTACAAAACCGTGGCAACCGGCTGCGTGGCCAACTGCATTGACGTTGTGGACGCCGGACAACTCATCACCGATCTTCGCAGAATCCGACTTCTTAACGGGGAAGGGACTGATATCAGATCGGAACCCGAACCGCTGATCGGACGTCGTGCGGTCGTCATTTCAGGACCAATGACCGGTGTACAGGGCACAATTACTGAAACACATTCGCAGCACCGTCTCACGGTGGTGGTCAGTTTCATGCAACAGGGAGCATCGGTGACGATTGACGAAGCCGATGTGGAACTTCTCGATTAAATAATCGGTTTCGGTGGTATGGGCTGTGCCGGTTCGGCCAACTCCGAGATGCTGTTCGGACCAGCGAGGCCTGTGCTCTCATTGATTGTCACCGGGCCGACTCGCGCTGCCTGACACTGGACCGCCGCCGGGGTGTGGCTTCGAACAAGATCGTGGGCATCATGAAGATCCCGCCAGTCCAGTCCACAACCGACAAAAATATGCCGCGTACGCATTCGCGAGGGGACTTGCCCATGTGCCGGACAGCAGTCCTCAGGCGGCCCCATGGCAGGGAAACGGCGGCTGCAATCGCTGTCCTCAATCGGGGGAAATTCGTTCGTTTGTCCGGCCATGAGAGAAACCCGTAACGAGACGCAAGAATTCGTACGAACCGCCAGTTCTGCCTGGCGGTCCAGCAGGACATGATGGTGCGCTGTCGCCGCGGATGGTAGACGACTGCACTCGAAACAAAGCCGATGGTCCCTTCCTCCAGCACACGAACTGCCAACTCCACGTCTTCACACGCGGCACACAAAAAACTTTCGTCCATTCCCCCGGCTCGGCGAAACACTTCTGTCCGATAAGCGATTCCAGCCGTGTGATAGCGTCCGCCACTTGCTGTTCGTGGCGCATCCCAGCGAGGTGTCTCCTCGCCGCCCACCGGTTCAAGCCGGGCCTCGGCTCCCGTCCAGTCCGGGTGAGCATCGAGCGCACCTGTCAATTCGGAGATCAGCTGAGGAGATGGTTCAACGTCACTGTCAAGGAACAACACGATCTCACTCGCAGCATGCAGTACCCCGAGGTTTCGCGCAGCAGCCGGGCCACGATTCTCCTGACGCAGATATCTCAACTGCGGAATCCCCACTTGAAACTCAGTGATCACTTGTTTCAGCGACTCCGTACTTCCATCGTCACACACAATGACTTCGAACTGAGACGTTGCAACGCTCTGGCAACTCAACAAAGACAATACCCGTCTAAGTTGATCACATCGATTGAACACCGGAATCACCACCGAGCAAAGGAGCCGCCCAACGCAATCGATCTGATCCGATTCAGTCTGTGCCTGGATTGACATGAGATCTTCACCTCCTGTTTGTAGACCAGCTCCGGTGGTTTTTTACGCAGCTGCCGCCAATTGCGACTGCAGACGCTCCGACGGAATCGCCAGAGTGTGATATGGGCATTGTTGGTGGCCTTGCTGGCCGGACATTGGCAGATCGCCGTCGTACAGGTCATAGCCGAGCGAACCGAGTATCTCTGCCACTCCAGAAGCCTGAGTCCGGCCAACTTCAAGGTAGACCCGAGGGCGATGCTCTTTCAGTAGGTGCCGTCCCCCCTCAAGCACATGTGCGTTGGTATTGCCCATGGCAATCCTGATCAGAGTTGGCGGTGGAAGCACAGCAAGCATCGAATCCAGAGTGGTCGAGACGGCAAAATCACAGGATTGACTGTCGCCGGACTGATCGCGGTTGTGGACGTCTCCCTGAGTGACGGAACGGAGACCGCGCGGAGTGACCGGAAACCGCAGGATGTCAGGAGTTGCGGATACTGCGGCACACAGGACATTGATCGTACGATCACGATTATCCTGATGCCCTGCAGAGCGTTGAATCAGTGCAGCCTGGCTCGGATCGGGTTCGACGCAGACCACTGTTCCAGTGTGACCGGTCCGGTGCGCCGCCAGCATACTGAAGAGCCCATCTTTTCCCCCAATGTCCCAGACTCGGTCTCCCTCCTCGACGACATCAGTCGCGATCCTGGTCAGGTCGCTGGAACCGGCCAGAATACCCTTCACAAAGTCCAATTCTGAGTCGCGGCCAACGTAAAATGACCTGCTCCCAAATTCTGCAGGCAGGCGACGGCGCAGTGCGACCTGACCGGCAAGACGTTCGAGGAGTGATCTGCGGACTGCTGATGCTCGACTCTTCAGCATTGCAGATCTTGATGATTCGCGAGCGACGTCCGAAAGTGCCGCCGCAAAGGCCGCGACAGAAAGTGTCTTTGTATACTGTCGTTCTGCAAGAATACGGGCCCTGCGGCCCATTTCACGCAACGCTGCCGGATCATTTTTTGCCGCTCGAATCGTCTCGGCGATCACTGATGGAGATCCTGCCTTGACGGCAAATCCCACACCATGGGACTTCGTGATTTCGAACAGCTCCGAATTCTCCGGGGCATTGGTCAGAAATGGCCGTCCCGCAGCAAGAATGCCATACAGTTTGCTGGGCATCAAACAACGGCTGAGGTCGGCAGTCAGCGGCACCAGATGAAGTTGGGCGGCGCTAAGGCTGTGAGATAATTCATCCAGCGGCTGATAGTCGCAGAACAGAATATTGGAAAGATTGAGGGAGTCTGCCTGTTGCCGCAACTCACGTTTGCGTGCACCCTGCCCCACGAACACAAACTGAATCTCCGTGTCGTCCCGCAGGATCGCTGCTGCTTCAACAAATTCCTCAAGACGCTGAGTCAGCCCCAGGTTCCCGGAATACATCGCAACAAACTTGTTGTCGAGTCCGAACTTCCGGCGAAATCGATTGTCCGTTTCCACCGGAACGATCTGCTGTGTATCGGCCCAATTCGGAATGATCGACACTTTTTCATCCGGGATATCCCCTTCAAGAAGAAGCTGCTTCATGTCTTTGCTCAGGACAACCATCCTGCTGCATCGACGATAAATATCGAACAAAGAGTTTCTCAGTTTCCGAATGGCCCAGTTGTCGCTGATTTTTTCAAGAGCGACCGCAACATCCGGATAGATATCCTGGAGATAGCCCACCATGCTGCAGCCACTGGATCGACGAAACCTGTCGGCAACGAATGGCAGCAGGAACGGATCAGTCTCAAACACCACGACATCCGGCCGAGGAAGCGATCCAATGCGTTTTTGACAGGCATGTACAAACGAAAGGAAATTGATTCCCTTTTGGAACATGTTTCTTTTTAAGAGCGTGGTGTGTCTCACGGGATG
>JBDOMX010000449.1:3679-6473 GCA_039831615.1 Planctomycetaceae bacterium | reverse complement strand
GATTTGCCTTCGCCGGACTCAGGACGGGCCGTGAAGCGGTTGACTAGTTCTCCCGTTATGGTGTCCCACACCTGAACCGACCCGTCGGCGCAACCGTTCGCCATTCGATGTGCGGCGTCTTCGTAATCAATGGAATAGATCCACGGCGTTCCGGTGTCGTACGTGTGGACCAAATCACCACTCAGGACTTCGTACTGTGTGATGTGACCATTGCGGCCGGCACAAAACAGTCTGTCGCCATCCAGATCCAACGCCTGGACGCCTCTGGGTGATCCATGTTCGATGTAGCGTGTGTGTCCCTCTTTTGAGAAACGCAATTCCATGTCAGCAGCGGTCCCATCCTCGGCCTGCGACTTCACTGGGTCCCACAATCGAATCACGTTGTCGGTGCCCGCGGAACACGCAAGCAGCGTGTCAGCGGAAAACACGACGTCGTGCACTTTGTGCTGTCCCGCGTTCTTACCAAACTGCTTTCTGTGGCCGGAATACGTCGTAAACAGATGGCCGCTGGGTACGTCGAATACCTTCACTGTCATGTCCCTGGAGGAACTGGCCAGAAAGCGGTCGTCGTGGCTGAAGGATACGGCCGTGACCCAGTCAGCGTGCACTCGTTTCTCCCACAGTGCAGCGCCGGTAGTATTGTAGACTCTCACGGTATGGTCCGCGCTGCTGGCCGCGACGCGTTTCCCGTCGCGAGAAAACGTCACTCCAAGGACCACGTCTTCGAACGTTCCAAACACCCGTTCCTTTTTGGCTGTCTGCAGATCGAACAGAGCGACTTCCCCGTAGTCTCCAGGACATCCACCGCCAACCAGCAGGTGTCGGCCACCACGGCTGAAGGCAAGGTCAAGGATTCGTTCGGGCAGGTCAGGAATTCGACGCAGCAGCCTGCCCGACGCGGCAGCCCAGATCAGAACTTCGTGATACCCGCCTGTCGCCAGTTCGTCACCAGTCGGAGACAGGGCGATCGCAGTGACCGGCACTGGGCTGCGATACGTTACGGGAGGCCGCGGATGCTCGCGCGGCGGTCGCTGACGTCGAAGTGAAAGCCTTTCATCTTTTCCATCAAAGATGGCCCCGTCGGCAATCCAGCGTCTGATGACTTCAATCTGTTTCGCCGTCAACGGCCCGTCTTCCTGCGGCATCCGAAGATCGTCATCGTCAGAGATCAGACGTTGTAGCAACTCGGAGCGGTCTGGATATCCTGGAACAATGAGCGGACTGCCGAATGAATTCGGTGTCATGAGATGCCGGAACGAATCCAGGCGAAATTCGCCGTCCTTGTGTTTTGATCCGTGACAGCCTTCGCAGCGACGGCACAGGATGGGCGCAACGTCTCGCATGAAGCTGACTGAGTCTGCAGCCGCGCACGTCGCTGTTGCAGAAATCACGACTCCAACAAACGTCGAAGCCATCGAATATCGGGCATGGATGAACGTTTTCAAAGCATCAATGCTGAAAGAGAAAGTCACGAGTGTTGAGGATCGTCCAGAGCAGGTCTTCGACGGCATCGTCGCGATTCTCGGCCTGACCAAGGAACGCCTCGGCGATGTTTCGTTCTGTTTCGGATGGCAGGCGACAGTACGCCGCCAGATACACGGTTTCGACCAGTCGTTTGTCTCCCATCGTGCGGTATTGCTTCGCCCCGGTCGCAACCTGTTCGTGAACAAGGTGACCGTTAAGCAACTGCAGGGCCTGTGACAGCGTTGGTTTCTCCGCACGTTCACATGCACAGGCAGTCTTGCGCTCCGGTTTTCCGAAGGCAGTAAGGAATTCTGTCGTTTCAGGTTCAGCCCGTTGCGTCGCGAAATCGAGCCGGCGATTCAGTCGGTCGATCTCGTCGCGAAGAGCAGCCACTTTCGGTCTCGTGCTGTGGTAATAATCAGTGAGAAGTTCCTGTTCCGCGTCGGTCCGGGAGTTCCTCGGTGTTTCGAGCACTGCCCCGATGTGCTGTGGGATGTCATCAGTGTCTGATTCATGATCGCCCTTGCCATAGAAAAGCATCCTCGCCGCGTTCAAAAGCTCTTCACCGTCATCGATCGGTTCCAACTCTCCACGGTCGGCAATGTCTGTGCGGAAGACGTTTGTTGCTTTCGAACTGCCGAGCTTCATCAGAAGCTCATTTGGGCCCTTGACAAGGCTCAGGGAAACAAACGCGTCCTGATCAGTCTTCTTTTTCGACGTAACAGCTTTGCGTTCGTAGACAACGGCTCCATTGAGCCAGACACTGACCTCACTGGGAGTTCGCAGTCGAACCTCCGCCGATTGCGGCGAACGTGAGATGATTCGGCGACACACGTAGTGGACCTGGTCTCGGCTACCGATGTTGACGTTTCGCCCGTCGAGCCATTCCGGATGCAGTTTCCAGCGGGCCGTTTCTGATTTCCCGATTGTAAACGTGCGCTTGAAGTCGATTGGAAATACTTCGATTTCTGCATGATGCGTTTTGTTCGCGGCGGGAAGCGGTCCGATGCGAAACCAGTTGCCGGACATTCGTAGTACATCAACAATTCGTGCACGACTGCCACCTTCCCAGACCGGCTGCTCCACGGTGAGCTCCCTGAGCAATGCGTTGAGTTCCTCTGTGGCCCGCCGTGACCGGTTTTCGATCAGCTGTTCACTGGCAGGCAATGTGCCGGTGACTCGCCCCATTGCATCATGCAACTGTTCCGCGCTGAGCAGACGGACCTGCGCGTGAGAGAATCGCAAATGTTCGTCGACGCTGCGGGGGTAGGGAATCGCGGACCGCTGATATGTCTGGCTCTGCAGGATCATTTTTATGATATGCCGCCGG
>JBDOMX010000449.1:0-3669 GCA_039831615.1 Planctomycetaceae bacterium | reverse complement strand
CCGCCGGTCATACCCACTATTGACGAACTCCTGCGTCAGACCGTCCAGCAACTCAACATTAACGGGAGGATTCGAATTGCGAAAGTCGTCCACGGGTTCAACAATTCCCTGTCCAAACAGATGTGACCAGATGCGATTCACTTCAACGCGGGCGAAGTACTTGTTGTCCTGTCCGGTGAGCCAGGAAACGAACGCTTCGCGACGATCGATCACGTCGGACGCAGGTTCAGTGTTCTCCGCAGTGCCCCAGGGACGCATCACCTGACCCGTCGCTGGTTGCCTCGCTTCGCCTTTGGTCAGCAGGCTCACTTTTCCCGCCTTTGCCTCGACCCGTGCAAAGACGGCAGAAAGTCGGTAGTAGTCGTTCTGCGTCCAGTTTTCGAAAGGATGGTTGTGGCACTTCGCGCATTGCACGCGAGAGCCCATGAAGATCTGAGCGGTCGCTTCCGCACAATCTTCCATCTTTGGCAAAGCGAGAAAGTAATTTGCGGCGGGCGTATCGAGCGTGTCGCCGGACGCCGTCAACAGAGTGGCCGCAAATCGATTGAACGGCATGTTTTCGGAAATTGTCCCCTCAATCCACTTAGTAAACTTCTCAGCTCGGCCGTCTTTCATCATTTTGGGGCTGGCTCGCATCAGGTCAGCTGACTTCCGAGCCCAGAACCTGGCGTGCTCCGGGCGACGCAGCAGCACTTCGATGAGTTTCGTTCGTTTGTTTTCGAGCGAGCCATCCGCCACGAACGCCATCGTCTCATCGACCGTTGGCAGCAGGCCGATCACATCCAGGTACACACGACGGACGAACGTGGCATCGGTACACGTTTCCGACGGTATGTATTGCAACTGCCGAAGCTTGTTATTGACCCAGCGGTCAACGCTATTGATCTCTGCAGGACTGGACCACACAAACGTTTCCTCAGCATGAATCACGGTCACAGAAAACGGCTGAATGTGTTCCAGGTATCGCACGCTGATCGCGGCATCTCCACGGTCATGGCCGGTCACTCGCCCCGATTCCGTCACACGAGCAATGTTCGCGTGCGACGTCGAATACGTCGCCAGATGCGTCACATCGCGGATTGAACCGTCGGAAAAGGATGCCCGTACTGCAAGTTGCTGCGTGAGGCGGTCCCGATGCAGCTCTCGACGCTCGTCCGGCGTGATGGAGATCCCGACACAGTCCGGTTCGTCCGGCGCGTCATCCGCAGCGCCCTCGGCGATCCACTGGTGCAGCAATTCGTAAGGCAGCGTTCCCTCGCGAAGCCGCTTATGTCCGCCGTGAGGCACCTTCAGTGTCGGCTTGCGAAGCAACAGGCTCTCGGCTGGATTCTGACGATTAATACGACGTGAGAGGCCGTCAAAGATCAGCGACTCGGCGTCCTGTCCCGGAGCAAATGCCCGCAACGACAGATGGAACCCATTCTTTCCGTGCGGTGACCCGTGACACGCACCGGAATTGCAGCCCTGCTTCGTCAACACGGCCAGAACTTCTGAATGAAAGCGAATTCGTGCTGACCGCGTCTGCCCGCTGACTGCTACCGTCGTTGTTGTCATAGCATCCTTGTATCGAATCTGAAGTCGTGCCAGACCGTCTCCACGGGGATGAATCGTTGCCGCCGTCTCATCGAAACTGGCGACTGACGGATCATCCAACGTGATTGTGGTCGAGTGAGTCACATCGAAAACTGCGCCATCATCCGTATGGGCCGTGACGACCAGCTGAACGCGACTCTTCGGTGAGGTCAGGGAAATCACGTGCGGCTCGATCTTCAGTTCTGTGACGACCACCTTTCCTGAAGCCACCGGCTCGTCCTGTTGACAGGCATGCCCCGATGATACGCACACGAACGCCAGCGTCGCAGCAAGGGCTGCCAGGGAGCCGTGGGTTATTCGTCTGGGTTGCCCTGACCTCCAGCTGCCGTTCCCTAAACGGCATAGAGACTGAACGGCATAGTTATGAGCTGGTTGAAGCATCAGGAGAATAGCTCCGGAATCGGTTGCCCCTTCGCGGATATAAACACGGGACGACCGTCGGAAGTGCGAATCGGCTGGCTTACGTCAGTGCCGACCTTGGCATGAATTGTGGCTGCGTAGTCTTCGATCGTATAGGCATTCGAGCTGGTGATATATCCGCCGTCGCGATCAGTCTCACCGACAGACTGTCCGCCTGGGACACCGGCACCGGCGAAGACGTACGTAAAGCTGTGTGTCCAGTGGTCGCGACCGGACCGTTCATTGATCTTGGGTGTGCGGCCGAACTCGGTGACAAAACAGACCAGTGTCTCATCAAGCAGTCCACGTTGATCCATATCGTGCAGCAGGGCAGAGAGAGCCTTGTCCGTCGACCCCATCATCGGCCATGTGCCGATGCCCCAACGTCCGAATCCACCAGTGGAAGGGATTCGATTGGTGTGCGTCTTTGAATAGATGTTGGCGTGGTGGTCCCACTCCAGCGTCACCGCTCCCTCGTACCTGCCCGGAGGTTCCTGTACGTCAATCGTTACGAATCGCGCGCCCGCTTCGATGAGCTTTCGGCCGAGCAGATAACATTGTCCTCGATGACTTTTGCCGTACCGCTCTCTTAATCTGAGTGGCTCTGATTGAAGGTCAAATGCGTTTCGTGTCGACGGATTGGTGAGCATCTCTTCAGCCTGTCGGAAGAGCGACTTCATCGTCGCCGCATCTTTGGTTGCCGTTTGAGACACGACTCCGACGTCAAGATTGCTTAGCAGATCCTCACGACTTTTGAATCGCCTGATGTCGATATCGGCGAGCAACGAAAGATTGGGGACGGTCCATTTCGGATCGGTCAGATCACGTCCACCTACTTTGAACGCTTCGTAAGCCGCCGGCAGAAATCCGACGTGTGACTGAGTGTTGTAGATGCTTGTCCCCGGAGCGATGAGGTATGGCGGCAGATGAGGCTTCAGTCCGCCCAGCGATGCGACGACAACCGAACCGATGTCCGGCATCTCAACCGCACTGCCGGGTGCTTCGCCACTGAAAACGTACTGGCAGCCACGCGGATGAGAGTTGCCGATGTTCGGTTCAGGCTGGTGCATACAGCGCACGACCGACAGTTTGTCGGCGTGACGGGCCGTCTGCTCAAGCAGCTCGGTGAACTGCAGGCCCGGGACAACTGTGTCGATGGGCCTGAACGGGCTGCGATGTTCGGCGGGTACGTCGGGCTTGGGATCCCATGTGTCCATCTGAGACATGCCGCCCTGCTCGAACAGGACCAGCACACTTTTCGCGGCAGCCTTCTGAGCGGTCGCTGCGATCACGCCGTTGACCGATCCCAGACCATAGATCCCAAGCCCGATGCCAAGAAAACTCCGACGCCTCAAATCCGGAAGAAGAGATGGCGGTCGTTTCATGGTCGCTCCGCTCGCAGGGAGTAATTTAAAAGGGTCGAGCGTAATTCAGAATGCAGCGCATCCTCGCGTCATCGTTCACTCAACCGGGGCGTAGCAGGATCTCAAAGACGGACCGTGTTAATGACTCTATCCCTGGTTCTTCACGCCGTCGTGTTGTTCCGGTTAAGATAACGAGAACTACGGATCTGGTTGCAGCGAATGGCGATGGTCTCCATTCCGTTCCCATGTCACGTTAAGGTCATCGACATCGTAAAGCGACATGCACAATTGTACTTGTACATATCGCAGAACT
>JBDOMX010000158.1:0-6475 GCA_039831615.1 Planctomycetaceae bacterium | reverse complement strand
GACGAACGGGTGGAATTCTTCGAGAAAAAGATCCGTCCGGTTTTGGTCGAACACTGTTACGAGTGCCATGCGGTCGGCGCGAAAAAGATTCGTGGCGGTCTTCTGCTGGATTCGAGGGAAACTTCACGGACCGGCGGCGATTCCGGTCCAGCCGTGGTTCCCGGCAAACCGGATGAGAGTCTGCTCCTGAGCGCTTTGCGTCACGATGCATTTGAGATGCCGCCCGACAGAAAACTGCCGACAACCGTGATTCGCGACTTCGAATCATGGATCCGGAATGGTGCGGTGGATCCTCGCGAGGGCGTCGTTGCTCGCACCGAGAACAAAATGGATCTGCTGCAGGACAGATCGTTCTGGAGCTTCCAGCCGATCCATGCGCCCGTGATACCGACGGTCGAGTCAGAATGGCCTGAAACACCTGTGGATCGCTTCCTGGCAGCGCATCATGCCGCCCTGAATGTGAAGGTTGCAGGAGATGCCTCCGCCGACCAGGTACTCCGACGACTGCACTTCGCGTTGATTGGACTTCCCCCACGGCCCGAAGACATTCGTCAGTTTCGCGGCGCGTGGGCACAAAACGATTTCCAGGCCATCACCGATCTTGCCGATCAGCTCATGCTGTCACCTCGCTTTGGCGAACGCTGGGGACGGCATTGGCTGGATGTGGCACGTTTCGCAGAATCCAGCGGAGGTGGACGCAGTTTAATGTTCCCGAATGCCTGGCGTTTTCGCGACTACGTCATTCAATCCTTCAACGATGACAAACCGTTCGATGTGTTCATTCGAGAACAGATCGCGGGCGACTTGTTGCCGTATGAAAGTGCTGACCAGTTCAATGAGCAGGCCTGTGGATCGGCGTATTTGGCGCTGGGACCCACAAACTACGAATTGCAGGACAAAGAGCTGCTGCGAATGGAAGTCATCGATGAACAGATTGACACCATCGGTCGTACATTTCTTGGACTGACGATCGGCTGCGCTCGCTGTCACGATCACAAGTTTGATCCAATTCCAACAAGTGAGTACTACGCGCTCGCGGGCATTTTTCGCAGTACTCAATCACTGGTACCTGGAAACGTCAGCAGTCACGTAAAAACGCCACTGCGCAGTGATACTCACGCCAGAGCATTTTCAGCATGGCAGAAACGCAGCAAGGATCTCAACGCGGAGATCAATGAGCTGAAGCAGCGTACAGGATTGGCCGAACTTCCAAAAAAGGGCGGGGTCGATCCGACAACCTTACCTGGCATTGTGATCGATGATGCCAACGCGGTCTTCGAAGGCCAGTGGACTTCTTCATCATCACTGCAGCCTTACGTCGGGGCAGGGTACCGACACGATAACAATGACAAATCGGGCAAGCGCGCGCAGTTTGAAGCCAGAGTGCCGAGGTCCGGTGAATACGACGTGGGCCTCGCACACAACTACCAAAGCGGACGATGTCAGGGCGTCGCCGTCTCCGTCAAACATGCCGACGGCACAACACAGGTATTCGTCGATCAACGCCGGGCGCCGGCTGACAAGCTGTTTTCACCGTTGGGGCGATATCGCTTTGACACAGATTCAGTCGCCGTCGTGACGATTGATGCGGAACAATCAAAGAACGGCCACATCATTGTCGATGCAGTGCAGTTTTTGGACGTGGCAAAGTCGCCGGCGCAGATCACAGACGACGAGCGAACCGGCCTGTTGGCCCGACTTTCAGAATTACAAAAGGAACTGGGAGAGCACAACGAGACAAAACCAGAACCGCTGGTGACGATGAGCGTCGTCGATCAGGACCAGCCGGCCGACTGGCACATTCATATTCGTGGTGGTGTGCGCAACCTGGGACCAGAAGTCGCTCGTGGATTTCTGTCGGTGGCATCCCCCCTCACCGATCATGCCGGGCTGGCGTTGCCGGTTGAGATTCCGGAAGCTGCCAGTGGCAGACGTGAACTGGCAGACTGGATCGCGTCACCAGACAATCCACTGACTGCTCGTGTCTACGTTAATCGAGTCTGGCAACACTTGATTGGCGAAGGCCTGGTTCGCACGCCGGACAATTTTGGAAAAATGGGAACACGGCCAACGAACCCGGAGCTGCTGGATTTTCTGGCATCCACATTCATCACGGAAGATCGGTGGTCGACGAAAAGCCTGATTCGGCGCATCGTCACCTCGCGGGTTTTTCGTCTGGCTTCCGATGTCTCATCGGCAGACGATCCGGAAAACGGCAACCTGACGCGCGCATTTCGGCGACAACTGGATGCAGAGGCTCTGCGCGACAGCCTCCTGCAAATCAGCGGTCAACTGGACTTGAACACGATTGGCGGGCGTACGATCAGCAAGGTCACGCAATACGACGGAACATACGATCACAGCACGGGATCAACGAATCTTCGCAGCGTCTATGTGCCGTATCTGCGCAATGCGATGCTGGAGCCGCTGAGTATCTTTGACACGGCCAATCCCAATGTCGTGACAGGACGCCGAACGCAGACCGTGCTGCCGGGGCAGGCACTTTATCTGATGAACAGTCCCTTCGTACGCGACCAGGCAAATCATGCGGCCACCGTGTTTCTTGCCAGGCAAGCAGATGATGATCGTGATACAATCAGCATGATCGAGGACGCCTGGCTGCTCGTGCTGGGCCGCGCTCCCACAGAATCGGAGGTACGAACAATGACACCATTGCTGGAATCAGCAGCCTCCGGGCAGCCGGCCTGGACCGACGTGTTTCAGACGTTGTTCGGTTCCATTGATTTTCGTTTTGTTGAATGACGCTGATGAATTTAACTTCAACGACAACTCGGAGGCATATGCTGCAAAGCACGGGTTGCGGTTTTGGGACTTTAGCATTCCACAGCATGCTGGCTCAAACAGCGCCCGCTTCGTCGAAGCTCGCGACGCGTTCCCCTATGCTGCCTCAGCGAGCGAAACGAGTCATCTTCATTTTTATGCAGGGTGGCCCCAGTCACGTTGACAGCTTTGACCACAAACCGGAACTCATCAACAGCGATGGCCATTCGATCGATTTCACTGGCGTGCGATTTGGCACTTTTGGTAAACAGAGTCCCCGGAAGCTGATGAAGCCGTTGTGGAAGTTCACTCAATACGGCGAATGCGGTCAGTATGTTTCTGAGCTCTTTCCTCACATAGGCAAGCACGTCGACGACCTGTGCTTTCTTCAGGGGATGCATACCGAAGGAGTGGCCCACGGACCATCGACACTGTTCCTGCACACGGGTGCCACCAATCTGGTTCGACCGTCCCTGGGATCATGGTTGATGTACGGGCTGGGAACCGAAAATCAGAACCTGCCCGGGTTCATTACACTGCAACCATCCAACATGAATGGCGGTCCTCGGAATTACTCCAACGGCTTCTTGCCTGACGTCTATCAGGGCACAGCCATCGGAGAGACGGGGACGCCCTTCGATCAGGTGACGATCCCTCATATTCGACCTGTCGCATCTGACACTCCGGATTCGCGACGGCGATTCGATCTTCTGCAGGAACTCAATCGCCATCAAATCGAGCGACGGACCGACACGGACGACCGTCTGAATGCAGTGATCGAAAGCTATGAACTCGCGTGGAAGATGCAATCCACGGCACCTCAGGTGCTTGATCTGTCGTCAGAAACCGCGGACACTCAGGCGCTGTATGGTATCGGTGAAGAACCGACCAATCAATTTGGCCAGCAGTGTCTGCTGGGACGTCGATTGTCCGAATCCGGCGTTCGGTTTGTGCAGATCAACTACGCGGATGAATCTCCGAATCCGCGCTGGGACCAACACTCAAACATGCCGAAGCACATGACTCATGCACGGGCGACCGACAAACCGGTGGCGGGGCTGTTGGCGGATCTCAAACAGCGAGGATTGCTCGAGGACACACTCGTGTGGTGGGGCGGTGAATTTGGTCGGACTCCATTTTCGCAAAGCAATGACGGACGGGATCACAATCCTCGCGGGTTCACGGTTTTTCTGGCCGGCGGCGGCGTGAAGCCGGGAATTTCCTGGGGATCGACCGATGAAATCGGTCACGTCGCGGTCGAGGGCAAAGTCCACATGCACGACCTGCATGCCACGGTCCTGCACCAGCTGGGTATGGATCATGAACAGTTGACATACAAGTATGCCGGCCGCGAATTCCGCCTCACAGACGTGTACGGGCGGGTGGTGAGCGAGATTCTGCTTTGACCGGCAACCAACGGATGAAGCTCGAAACGGCGGTTCTTAAGATTCTTTGCTCGAGTTCCTGACTGCTTCGTGAAAACACACGGGTTGAACGGCAGAACCTGATCGCGATGATCTTAATACTGGTGGCTGGTACACCGGTTGAAGTTGCAGGAGGTGACATTATACTCAATGAGTTGACTGTCCTTGGTTGTGTCGCGTCTGTCCGTCGATCAACCTTTCGAGGTGATCACAGTTACGTGTGTTGATTTTATCAATCCGAAGGGGTCGGCGATGCAGAGCATGCAGTTCATCAATCAATTGATGGCGACAATTGCGTTAGTGTCCGTCACGGCAGCTGCGGCGAATTCTGAGGAGATGATCGATCTCAGCAAGGCAGCGATCGTCGTGCCGGATGATGGGGCCATCGTCAGGACTGCGCAGCGTATGCTCACGGAAGAAGTCGAAAAACGCACCGGTATCAGGCTGCCCGGTTCCACGACACCCGGCAACGGGATGCAACCCACCATCGTGCTTTGTCGCATCGACCGGGCCCCCGCTCCATTGCGTGATTTCATCGCGGGAATGAATGTTCCTGAGCAGGCGGAAGGCTTCGCCATCGCCGTCCGCAACGAAGGTCCAGCCCCGATCATTGTGCTTGCCGGACGGGATGAACGTGGAGTGCTCTTCGCGGCGGGGCGGCTGCTTTTACAGTTGAGAATGAAGAGTCAACAGCTCGCATTGTCGGCGGATTACCGTGTTTCAACGGCACCGCGCTACCCACATCGCGGTCACCAGATTGGCTACCGTGAGCTGGCGCACTGCTACGACGCCTGGACGCCCGAGACCTATGAACAGTACATGCGGGAATTGGCTGTCTTCGGGGCCAATGCTTTTGAGTCAACCGGATTCGGCGGCGGTCCCCATGCCAAAGTCAGCGGCAGGGAAATGGGGGAAGCGTGGTCGCGAATCTGCGCCGACTACGGATTCAGTTTCTGGCTATTCACATCAGCGATCGGTGGAGAGGGAAAATCCATCGCAGATCAACAGGCCCGCATCGAATCCAACCTGCAAATGCTGCGCACCATCCCCCACCTTGATCATATTTACCTCTCTGGTGGTGACGGTGGCACCGCTCATGGCCGCCCCGATCTCATGTTCGAATGGACGGGGCGGTTCGCCGAAGAAGCTCGAAAGATTCACCCAAACCTGGGCGTGTGGGTTTCCAATCAAGGTTTCGGTCCTGAGCAGAACAACTGGTTCTTCGACTACCTGCAACAACAACAGCCGACGTGGGTCACCGGAGTCGTCTACGGAGCGTGGTCACGCATTCTGCTGGACGAGCAGCGAGCGCGGGTGCCAAAGCACTATCCCATTCGCCGCTACTCTGACATTGGTCACTGCCTGCGCGCTCAGTATCCCGTGCCCGGCTGGGATCGTGCGCTGGCACAAACCCTCGGACGCGAACCCTTTGCCCCTCGACCGAAAGGACATGCCCGTATCCACAATCTCTTCGATGAATATGCCGACGGTTTCGTGACCTATTCAGACGGTGTCGGCGATGACGTCAACAAATTCGTGTGGAACGCACTTGGCTGGGATCCGGACCAGAACCTTGACGATATTTTGCTCGACTATTCCCGCTTCTTCTACGGCTGGGACATTGGAGAAGAGGTTCGCAGGGGTCTGTTCATGCTGGAGGAGAACTTCTCAGGTTCTCTGGCCGACAACGATGGCGTCGCGCAGACGTTTGCTCACTGGAAAGCCCTCGAAGAGGGTGCTGATGCCGACCTGCTGGCCAACTGGCGTTTTCAGGGATGCCTGCTGCGCGCCTACTACGATCACTACACGCGATTGCGGCTGATCAAGGCACAGTCAATAGAACAGCGTGCGATCGACGCCCTCCGCAAAGCTCCACAAGTCGGGGTTGAAGAGTCGATCGCCATGGCGCGAGCGATTTTGAATGAGTCGGATCAAAATGACATGACAAACGTTCTCAGAATACGCATCGTCGAACTCGGGAGGGAACTTTTCGAAAGTATCGGAGCCCAGCTCGACGTTCCAACGTACAAGGCCATGGGGCCGGAACGCGGGGCCGTACTGGACTATCTCGACACCTTTTTGAACGATAAGCTTTGGATCGAGGACGAACTCGACGCGATTCTCACCGGCAGATTCACTGCCACCATGCCGGAGAAAGTCGGTCCTGTCGACGTCCGGCTTGCGAGGATCAAACGCGTCGTTGACTGGGAAGATCCGGGTCCCGGCGGCTTCTACGATGATCTGGGGTGTGCATGGAAACAGCCGCACCT
>JBDOMX010000652.1:0-1588 GCA_039831615.1 Planctomycetaceae bacterium | reverse complement strand
AACCTCGACATCTGTTCATCCATACGACCGATACTCCATGCCAGCAGCAGCATCATCTCGGGACAAAGGCAACTACACGGGACAAGACATCGAAGTTCTGGAAGGCCTGGACCCTGTCCGCCGCCGACCTTCGATGTACATTGGCGGCACAGACGCGCGTGGGCTGCACCATCTGGTCTGGGAAATCGTCGACAATTGCGTGGACGAGTTTCTGGCCCAGGAAGCCGATCGCCTGGTTTTGACTCTGCACGCCGACGGCTGCTCGGTCACCGTGCGTGACAACGGCCGGGGCATCCCGGTGGACAAGCACCCCAAATTGAAGAAGTCCACCCTGGAAGTGATCCTGACGACGCTGCACGCCGGCGGCAAGTTTTCGAATAAGAACTACGCCCGCAGCGGAGGTCTTCATGGAGTGGGCGCGTCCGTCGTCAACGCGTTGTCATCCGAGATGACAGCCACCGTACGTCGCGATGGTCACGAGTGGACACAACATTACAAGAACGGCCGCCCGCTCAAACCCATCCAGAAAGTCAAACGCGCACGCGGTCATGGTACGACCATTTTCTTTCGTCCCGATACCCAGATCTTTCGACGCTTCCAACTGAATTCGGACACCATTCGGCAACACCTCGAGGACATCTCGTACATCCATGGCGGTTTAAAAATTACGTTTCACGATGAGCCGCGAAAGGAGTCCCACGAGCTGTCCCATCCGGACGGAATCTCGGCCTACCTGACGAAAATCGTCAGCGAAAGCCAGAAAAAAACGGTACACGAATCGGTGTTTTCCGCCGAAAAGCGCGACACGCATGGCCAGATCGAACTGGTATTGAACTGGACAGACGGCACCGACGAGCACATCCGCAGTTATGTCAACGGCATCCGTACGCGCGCCGGCGGCACACACGAAAGCGGCCTCAAAAGCGGTATCGCACGCGCCGTGAAAAACTACATGGAAGTGCACCGCATCAAGGCCAAAGGGCTCACGGTCGTCAACGATGATATCCGTGAAGGAGCCGTGGGTATTCTCTCGATTTTTCTGAGCGATCCCATGTTCCAGGGCCAGACCAAGGAGAAACTCAACAACCCGGAAGTGACCGCCTGGGTCGAAGGGCTTGTGCGTCCCACCCTGGAAACCTGGCTGAACAACAACCCGTCCATCGCAGACGCCATCAGCGGTCGGATTCTGCTGGCCGCCCGCGCGCGCATGGCCAGTCGCGACGCCGTCAACGAAGTCCGCCGCAAGACGGCAACCACCCGAAAATCCAGCCTGCCTGGCAAACTTCTTGATTGCCGCTCGACCAAAGCCGACGAATGTGAATTGCTGCTGGTCGAAGGCGATTCGGCCGGAGGCACAGCAGCCATGGGACGCGACAGCCGCATACAAGCGGTCCTGCCCTTGCGTGGCAAAATCCTCAATACGGAATGTCTCCCGGTTTCCAAGATCCTCAACAACCAGGAAATCAAAGACCTCGTCGAGACTCTGGGAACAGGAATCGGCGCCGGATTCGACATTCACAAACTGCGGTACGCGAAAATCATCCTGCTGATGGATGCCGACAGCGACGGCTATCACATCAGTACCTTG
>JBDOMX010000219.1:0-6487 GCA_039831615.1 Planctomycetaceae bacterium | reverse complement strand
GGACATCATTCGAAGCTCGGATTATGGCCCGTCACGCGAACTCGCGCAAGTCATCCTCTTCTCCGTAAATTACCCGAAATGCGCGCCCCGTCTGGCCGTCGGCATCGAGACGTGCTGCTGGAAGCGACTGGAGTGGATTCAGACATCCGAGTTCACGAGGTGCTGATTCCGTTTTGCTCATCGTTTTTGGATCAGGGGTTCGCGGACTGGGAACTGCCTGATCGTGATGACGGATTGTACAAGTCGTTCCTGAACCTCTACAGCAAGTCGTTTTCGGCACCGACCAGCTGGTTTGGTGATTTGCGTCGCGAGGTCAGGCGTCTCCGAGACAACGGGCTGTGTGCACTCGATTCAATCGCTGAATCACTGGCATTGCTTGGAGTGCGGGACGACGAGCAGGAGGACTTCATCACGCAATCACTGCTTGCGCTGCGCGGCTGGGCGGGGATGGTGTGGCAGATGGAGACCAACGCCGAGTGGGCGCCGCGTCCGGCACCTGCGGGCAGTCTGATCGAGTTCCTTGCCGTGCGCCTGATTCTGGATCGAATTGCTGTTCGCCACGTTGCCGCAGACGCATTGAACTTTCGTGAACCTCTGGACGGGCTGCGTGATGCAATCGATCCACGCACGAGCCACCAAAACGAAAATCGGCTGGAGCAGCGTGCGTTCACCGTCTTTCAACTGGCACAGGTGAGAGGCTGGAATCCGGAGGAGTTGTTGCACCTGTCGCGGGAACAGTGGGAGACGCTGGTCCATGAGATTGAGGCGTTCTCAGGTCTGGAGCGTCGCCGAATCTATCACCGGGCGTTTGAACGCAAATACCGGAACGAAACGCTGGATGCCGTCATTGCACATTCGGAACGTTTAAATTCATACAGAACGACTACAGACGAAGCAGCTCCAGGTGTTCGACCGACATTTCAAATTGCCTGCTGCATTGATGAACGTGAAGAATCGTTCCGCAGACACCTTGAAGAGATTCATCCAGCCTGCGAAACATTCGGGATCGCCGGTTTTTTTGGAGTCGCGATGTACTATCGCGGCGCTGAAGACGCTCACTTCACTCCGCTGTGTCCAGTCAACATTAAACCGGATCATTTCATTGTTGAGCAACCGGTCTATTCGGCCGTTGAAGTTGAGCGGCGGCGGGCCGAAACACGCAGGCGTATTGGTCAGGCGACGCATCAGACTCATCTTGGCACGCGAACGTTTCTGGGAGGCATGCTGACCGGTTTGCTTGGTTCCCTGGCAGTCTTCCCGCTGGTCACACGGATCCTGTTTCCTCGAACAACGTCACAGATCCGTCGGCTGTTCGGATCGATCGTCCACACACCCAACACGGAACTCCGGGTTGAGCGGACCGAGGCCGAACCGGGCTCCGGGAATGGTCATGTCGGCTACAGTGTCGATGAAATGGCCAACATCGTGGAAGGCGGATTACGCGCACTGGGCCTTGCCCGGACGGAGCTGTTTTCGCGTTTGTTCGTCATTTGCGGACATGGCTCGGCGAGTCTGAACAATCCACACGAAGCAGCTCACGACTGCGGAGCCTGTGGTGGAGGTCGCGGAGGACCGAATGCGCGCGCGTTCGCCCAAATGGCCAATGACTTTCGAGTTCGGCGGATTCTTGAAGAGCGCGGACTGCGGATTCCGGAAGACACGTTTTTTGTCGGGGGTTACCACAATACATGCGACGACAGCATGACCTGGTATGACCTTGATCGTGTTCCGGTCCTGCATCGTGACGAGTTTGAGAGTGCCAAGTCGAACCTTGATGAAGCAAGGAAACGAAGCTCACACGAACGATGTCGGCGATTCGAGTCAGCCGAACTGACGCTCGGATTCGATGAGGCGCTGCGTCACGTGGAAGGACGGGCGGAGGGCCTGTCGCAGACCCGTCCGGAGTACGGCCACGCGACCAATGCCCTTTGCTTTGTCGGACGCCGCCAGTGGAATCGCGGCCTGTTTCTCGACCGGCGGGCATTTCTGACATCGTACGACCCGGCGCAGGACGACGAGCGAGACTCGATTCTCGAGAAACTGCTGCAGGCGGTGATCCCGGTCTGTGCGGGTATCAGCCTTGAATACTATTTCTCGTATGTTGATCCGGTCGGTTATGGCTGCGGAACAAAGCTGCCACACAACATCACGTCTTTGCTCGGGGTCATGGATGGAGCCTCCAGCGATCTGCGTCCCGGCCTGCCGTGGCAGATGGTCGAAATCCATGAACCCGTGCGTTTGCTGTTCGTCATCGAAACCACCCGACAGTCGATGCAGAGGATCATTGACGACAACCCGGCGATCGCTCAGCTGGTTGATGGAGGCTGGGTGCAGTTGGCGGTCCTCGATGCTGCCACGTCCTGTGTGCATCGATATGTTCGTGGTGAGTTCGTTCTGTACGCTCCGGACGAACGGCAGATACCGATCGTTGCTTCCTCGATGGACTGGTACGGAGGCAGACGTGAACACCTGAGGTTCGCATCGATCAGCTCAGATTCAGCCTCATCGAGCTCCGAGTTCGGAGGCCATCAGTCATGACGGTCGACAATTGGTTTTACGTCCTTGGCCTGTGCGTTGTGGCCAGTCCGGCGGCATTGTTGTCGCTGGTCGGGATGACGTCCATCTTCGATCGGCGTTTGAACGAGCGGTCGATGGCCCTCTTCACTCAAATCGCGATCGTCGTGGGATTGTTTGCGGCGATCGGCATCCTTGGATTGATGCTGGCGACGGGGCAGCGGCACGTGCCGATCGAGTTTGGGAACTGGGTGGTCATTCCGGAACAACATTTCCACTTTCACCTGAAGTTCGTGTTTGATCGGCTGTCGGTCCCCTTCGCCATTTTGTCGTTCGTACTCTGTGGAACCATCGGCGCATTTACCAGCAGATACCTCCATCGCGAACCTGGATACAATCGCTTCTTCGTGTTGTATGCGGTGTTTTTGCTGGGGATGATTGTTTCTTCGCTGGCAGGCACGATTGAAACGCTGTTTTTCGGCTGGGAGTTTGTTGGTCTGTCGTCCGCATTGCTCGTGGCATTTTTTCACGAGAGAACAAATCCGGTTCGCAACGGGCAGAGAGTATGGGTGATCTACCGAATTGCCGATGCTGCGTTCCTGATCGCTGCACTCACGTTGCATCATCTGACGGGCGAAGGAGACTTTGATGGCCTGATGGGCACGGGCCCGTGGCCGGAAGGGCAGGCAACGATCTCAGAATCTCACGCCTTGTTCGTTGGCCTGTTACTGCTTGTTGCCGCCGCCGGAAAATCTGCTCTTGTGCCGTTTTCCGGGTGGCTGCCACGTGCGATGGAGGGACCGACGCCGTCGAGTGCCATTTTTTACGGGGCATTGTCCGTGCATCTGGGCGCGTTCTTATTGCTGCGTGTCAGTCCGATTCTCGAAGCATCGTTCCTTCTCAGCGCCTGTGTCGTTGTCGTCGGACTGCTGTCCGCGATCTTCGGCGCGCTGGCTGCCCGGGTGCAGACCGACATTAAGAGTGCACTGGCTTTTGCGTCGTTGACGCAGGTTGGAATCATCGTGGCCGAAATTGGTCTCGGACTCCGATATCTGGCGCTGATCCACATCATCGGGCATGCCTGCCTGCGAACGCTTCAGCTCCTCCGCGCCCCGACGTTGCTGCATGATTACCACTCGCTTGAAAACGCAATTGGCTCACACCTGTCGCATGAATCAGGCGTATTGTCCCGACTCATTCCGATTCGCTTCAAACGGTGGGTGTACCGATTTTCCATGGAACGTGGCTTTCTTGACGCCATTCTGGCCCACTTCATCATCCGACCGTTTGTCGTCACGTTTCAATGGTGTGATGCCATGGAACGCAGGTGGACCGATGTCTTGTCAGGTGGCGAATCCAGGGAATCAGACGAGGTCAAACCTCAGGCAACGTCGCTCGAGGAGTTTGTCTGATGTCAGAACTGCATCTACCGTGGCTCGAACTCTCTATTTTGCTGCCTTTCGTCGGAGCAGTGATTGTCGCCGCGATCAAAGATTCAGTGCGTGCACGACACGTCTGCCTGATCGTCTGCGGTCTGACACTCGCGTGTGCGACCGGTGAATGGATCGACTTCTCGAGACTCAATACGTTTGAGGCCCACGACCACTGGGATCTCATCGCGTTCGTGTTTCATGAAGACGTGTTTGTGATCGATGAACTCAATGCCCCACTTCTCCCGCTGGCCGCGTTGATGTGCCTGTTGACGGTCCTGTCGACGCTGCGAACCAAAATCGCCCGCTTTTCGTTTAGTTCGACACTGGCCTCCATGGCGATCCTGCTGGCGACGCTCAGTTGCCGCCAGCCGTGGGTCATCATCGTGCTGCTGACATGTGCCATTGTCCCAGTCTGGCTCGAACTCAGGTCGCGCGGGCGGTCGACGAGAGTGTTTACGATCCACATGAGCTTGTTCGCTGTCCTGCTGTTTTCCGGCCAGGTCCTTGTCGAATCGGGCATGGCCCTCGCCGGAGGTGCGTTGCTCACAATCGCCGCTCTGTTGCGGAGTGGCATCGTACCGCTGCACTGCTGGATGACGGACTTATTTGAAAAAGCAACCTTTGGAACGGCATTGTTATTCGTGACGCCGATGACAGGCGCCTATGCCGTAATGCGTCTGGTACTACCACATGCTCCGGATTGGGCCATGCAAAGTATCGCTGTGGTTTCGCTGATCACTGCTGTGTACGCCGGTGGTATGGCGATCATCCAGCACGAAGCCAGACGGTTCTTTTGTTATCTGTTCCTCAGTCATTCGTCGCTGGTGCTGGTTGGCCTCGAACTCGTGACACCGATCGGTCTGACCGGAGCTTTGTTTGTCTGGCTGTCCGTGGGATTGTCGCTCACCGGTTTCGGACTGACTTTGCGGTGCGTGGAATCCAGAACCGGCCGGATTTCTCTGGACGGATACAGTGGCTTATACGAACACATGCCTACGCTCGCCGCTCTGTTTCTGCTGACCGGGCTGGCATCCATCGGCTTTCCTGGAACGATTGGCTTCATCGGGACGGAGCTGCTGATTGAAGGAGCCGTTGAGGTCTATCCTTTAGTCGGCACGGCCGTTGTTGTGGCGGCGGCCCTGAACGGGATCGCAATTCTTGGTGCGTGGTTTCGTCTGTTCACGGGCAAACGGCACGTCGCCTGCTTCTCGCTGCGAGCGAGGGCTCCCGAGAAACTTGCCGTCCTCATTCTGGCTGCCTTCATTGTCGGCGGTGGAATTCACCCGCAATGGGGCGTGGAATCGCGACACCATGCGGCCAAACAACTCATTCGCCTGCGCGACCAGGATCAATCTGCAGGAACAGTCGACCAATCAGATCCACACGTGATTGCCCTGACAAACGATGTCGTCGGCCTCGACGCCGACACAATGACAAACAGGTGAACATCAGAATGGCCAGCGACAACGACGAAATACCTCGGGGCCGAGCATCCGGCTTCATCCGCTATTTTCGACATGATTTTGTGTCCGGACTGCTTGTGTTCCTGATCGCACTGCCGCTGTGCCTCGGGATTTCGCTGGCATGTGGTTACCCGCCGATTGCGGGAATCTTTACCGCAATTATCGGTTCGATTCTGACGACGTTTATCAGCAACAGCGAATTGACCATCAAGGGGCCAGCCGCCGGCTTGATTGTGATTGCCATCGGCTGCATCGAAGACTTCGGCGGTGATGGCATGACCGGCGGCTGGACCGATGCCGACATGACGGCGTACAGGGCCGCACTGGCTGTCGGCGTCGCTGCAGCAGTGATACAAATTCTGTTTGGGCTGTTTCGAGGTGGAATTCTCGGCGAGTTCTTTCCGATCTCAGCCGTGCATGGAATGCTGGCAGCGATCGGCGTGATCATCATCATCAAGCAGTTCCCCGTGGCGCTGGGCGTGGCCGCCGGTGGTGAGCCACTGGAAATGCTCAGAGAGTTTCCACAATACATTTCGGAAGCCAATCCGGCGATTGCCGCGATTGGGCTGGTGAGCCTGCTGATCATGTTTGCGTGGCCCTTCGTCGGCAGAAAAACTCGGACCACTCAAGGTCGTTCCGGGCCCGATGGTTGTGCTGCTGGTGGCCGTACCAATGGGCATGGGTTTCGACCTGCTGCACGAGCATTCCTACATCCTGCAGGGACATCAATATCAACTCGGCGAACAGTACCTCGTGAAGATGCCCGACCGTGTGTTCGGCATGTTCGACGATATCACGTATCCCGAGTTCTCTGCGCTGGCGCAACCAAAAGCATGGAAGTGGGTGATGATGTTCTTCATCATCGGAAGTCTGGAATCGCTGCTCAGTGCGAAGGCCGTTGACCTGCTCGATCCGTGGAAACGCAAGACCAATATGGACCGAGACGTCATCGCCGTTGGCGTCGGCAATCTGTGCGCAGCGGGTGTGGGCGGTCTGCCGATGATTGTGCGCCAGGCAATGTGCACTTGAGATGAGGGTTTGTTGGTCCCTCGCAGCCGGCTTGCGGAAGCAGGCTGC
>JBDOMX010000167.1:0-6489 GCA_039831615.1 Planctomycetaceae bacterium | reverse complement strand
GGCAAATCTCCCAGTCGATAAACCAGCAGTTCGTGAGTCCCGGCAGCAGATGCCACGAGTCGACGACCGTCGGGACTGATCACAATTCCGTGTGGGTCTGCCACAGCCCGCCCAGGGACATCCAGCGAGATCGCTTCACGGACGGCGGGACCGTCCAGGCGGACCCGCCCGATGCGACTCGCCAGCAGCCAGCCGCGGCGCAGATTTCCAATGTTAATCGGGTTGGTGCGGTAAACCATCCACGTGAAATAGGCATAGATGCCATCCGCTGACGGAGTCATATGGCCGAGATTGATTCCGTTTGATAACGGTTCGTCGTACAGCGCTTCGCCGGTGCCCGCATCGATCACGTGAATCCTGCCATCGCCTCCACAGCCGACCGCGAGTCGGGAACCGTCGGGCGACAGGGTCAGGTAACGTGGCCAGTTTCCGGTGTCAATGCGCCGCACCACCGAGTGCGTTTGCAGGTCGATTTCAGCGATCTGGCCCGCAGCAACAAGGCCGACAAAGGCGCGGGTGCCGTCTGGAGTGATCGCCAGGCCGCACGGCTCAAAGCCAACGTGAACCACTGCCGTCGTTTGCAGCCGCCCGTCGACGATCCTGAGGACAGTGACGTCACCGGACCACGCACTACTGACAACCACGGTCTGGCTGTCCGGACCGATTTCAACGTCGGCAGGACGACGTCCACAATTCACTTCGTCAACCACCCGACGCTCGGTGGCGCTGATCAGGGACACCGAGTCGGACGTTTCGTTGGCTGTCACCAGCCAGGTTTCGTCGGGCGAAACAGCCAAATCGACCGGCGAACGGTCGGTAAGCTCCGAAAACGGGGCAGGGGGGCGATTCTCCCCGGGTTCGCGGCCCGCGGCGGCCTGCCACGCAGGCAGGACTCCAAAAATGACCGCGAGTGCGGCCGTGCCTGTCTTGAACATTCGTTTGCCTGTTCGATTCCTGGACGCCAGTTCAGACGGCTCCGATTTCGATCGTCGCCTTGTGTGGGACACTCAATCGCTGGACAAAAGGACAGCTTCTGCTGTTGTCCACAATTAATAGAACGTCGCCGGGTATGTGATCTGGTTCACTTCAAACTGGTCATCGAGATTTGTAGACTTACAATGAGTGCAATAAGTGGATTGGCCGTATGCACACGACATTATCAAGCACCGGTCCCACATGATCAAGGACTCTTGTTTCCGCTGGTTGAATCGTCTTCTCTTGAAGAGACGGCAATCACCTTCGGAAAATCCCTGAATCTCTCCCTCCGTGTATTCATCCACGGAAATTCAACCCCCTTTGGCAGGAGTAAATCGTGAGAAATCTGTTTGTACTTGGAATGGTTGCGATCGTCACGTCCGCTGTGGGCGTCGGCGAAGAACTGAAGAGCGGTCCGCAGACTGGCGACCAGCTGGGTGCGTTCTACGTGACCAAGTGCGCTGGTGCCGAAGATGACGGCGTGGCCGAAGGCAAGAACCTTTGCTACCGCTGCAGAAACGGTGCAAAGCCACAGGTCGTGGTTTTCACTCGTTCGATCGATCCAAAAGTTGTTGAATTTGTCAAACAGCTCGATCAGGCAATTACGAAGAACGCAGACTCGAAGCTGACAGGATTTGTCAACGTGCTGGGTGAAGATCAGGACGATGCAGCGGACTCTGCGAAGAAACTTGCGAAGAACAGCAAGACCATCAATGTGCCTTTTGTCGTGCCGAACGAATCCGAAAACGGCCCGGACAATTATGGCATCAACCCGAAGGCTGAAGTGACGATCATTTTGGCCAGTGAACTCGGCGTGAAGGCTAACTACGCAGTTGCCAACGTCAAAGATCTGAAGACAAAGGAAATCATCGCGGATCTCAAAAAGATTCTCTGATCGTTTCAGAAGATTGTCTCAATCAAACAGAACGCGACGTCTGGTCTTCACACCAGCGTCGCGTTTTTTCGTTGGCCGGTGTGATCATCTGCTGACGATTTGCCTGCCGGGGAAGGCCGTCTTATTCCGACTCCGCCGTCGCCCCCAGAATTTTCTCTGCTTCTTCCGCGTCAATTTCACGGACGAACAGATTTCGCCAGCGAATTTCTCCGCCGTGGGTCTGCAGCATGATGGGCCCTCTGGCTGGCAGAAGCTGTTTCCGATCCCAGAAGTTTTCCATGATGGCTCCATCAACCACCAGTTTTGTGTTTAACCAGACCCATGTCCGCGCCCCAATCTGACGGATACGAAACTGGCTCCATTCGCCAAAAGGTTTGTCTGCGAGTTCCAGCGGGTGTCGGCCGGGCGCACCTTCAGTGTTATTGAAGAGACCTCCAGATCCCAAATGCGGTTTCCGAGTGGGATTCTTCGGATCAAACACCTGATTGGAATCCCAAATCTGAACCTGTGGTGTCCCCCGCAGATAGATACCACTGTCCGCCTTCGCCACCGTCCTGTATTCCAGCAGGAATTCGATGTCACCAAATTCTTCATCACTCGTGGCATACGGTCCATGACCGTCATTCACGAGTTCTCCGTTTTCGATGTACCAGTGCTCTTTGAATTCAGCTCGCTGCTGTTGCAGGTTTTCTTCCCGCTGTTGACCGGTCAGGTTGGCGGCTCGGTGCGGGTTCACACCATACCACTCTGACAGATCCTCACCATTAAAGATGGCGCGAAACCCCTGCGGTGGTTCCGGCTCCGCTGCGTCAGCAGTTGTGAGCGCCGACAATGCGACAAACAAGGCAATCAGTGGTTGGCAGTGGTTCAATTCAAGCATAGTTTCACTCCGGATGTCATCGTCAACGGTCCGGCTACAGGGCAGCCGCAGGAGAAATCATGGCATGCCACCGAGGTGACCGCCACAGGCCCGGCAGATTTCCTCGTCGAAAATCACCACAACTGTCGGCAGCGTTTCCCTGTTGGCCTGGTTACACTATGCCGCTGTGCCATCAGGATCTGAATCCATCCCACCTCCACATTCTCCCGTTCCGTCAAACACTATGTCCCAAAACCTGCGCCAGCACTTTGCCGCCTTCTCATTGCAGATCGTCCTTTGTTTTTTCGTCCACACGGGCGTGTTTGCGGGGAGCCAGAACGGTCGCACGGTCACTGAAAAGGACATGCCGCGAATCCCTCATACAGCAGTCAACGACGCGCTGACGACATTCCGGCTGGCACAGGGATTTTCGCTGGAAATGGTGGCTGCAGAACCGCTGGTCGGCGATCCGGTCGACGCCTGTTTCGATGAATTCGGACGGATGTTTGTGGCTGAGATGCACGGCTATCCGTTTTCACACGAACCGACGAAGCTGAATCCGAACGGTGGTGGAGCGAAGGACGCTGGAATCATTCGGCTGCTGGAAGACACCAACGGAGACGGCAGGATCGATCGGAGCGTCATTTTCGCTGACAAGCTCAGCTGGCCCACCTCAGTCTGCTGCTACAACGGCGGTGTCTTTGTGATCGCTCCGCAGTATCTGTACTACCTGAAAGACACCGATGATGACGGTGTCGCCGACGTTCGTGAGATCGTGTTGTCAGGATTTGGCCGCGATAACGTGCAAAGCGTCACGAATGGCCTGAAGTGGGATCTTGACAACAGCATTTACTTCGCGGCCGGTCGTAACCCCAAGGACCTGCTTCATCGCGGCAAGCCGCTGTTCCCGGTCAGCGGCAGTGATCTGCGATTCGATCCGAAAACGGAATCGTTCGAACAGGTGACAGGCGGCCTGCAGTTTGGGCATTCCATGGATGACTGGGGCACACGTTTCGTCTGCAGCAACAGTAACCATATCCAGCAGGTCATCTTTCCTCGTGACTACCTGGCGCGCAATCCGTATTTTGTTCCGCCGGAAATGATTCGCAGCATTGCCCAGGACGGCGCAAGTGCCCGCGTGTATCGCCGGAGTCCACCCGAACCGTGGCGCATTGTCCGCCAGAAATGGCGCGCGGAAGACAAGGGCTACAGGCTGGTGGTCAATGATGACGGTGGCTGGGAATTCATCCCCCTGGATCCATCCAAAAAGAAAGGTGTCGTGCCGACCGAATACCCTGTGGGATTTTTTACCTCCGCTACCGGAATCACCATCTATCGTGGCGACGCCTGGCCACCTGAATATCGAGGCAATGCGTTTGTGGGAGATGTTGGTGGCAACCTGGTTCACCGCAAGCTCGTCGACACCACCCACGTCGTTTACAAAGCGCTGCGTGCTGACAAGGGCGAGGAGTTTGTGGCATCGTCAGACAACTGGTTCAGGCCCGTCAATTTTGTCAATGCTCCTGATGGAAGTCTGTACGTTCTGGACATGTATCGTGAGACCATCGAACACCCTTATTCCATTCCGGAAGAGATCAAGAAATTCTTAAGCCTGACCAGTGGCCGCGACCGAGGTCGGATTTATCGTCTCGTCAGTCCAGAGATGCAACGGCGCCCGGTCGTGCAAATCGGAGACCTTGCCAACAAGGAACTAGTCCAGCAACTCGCATCTGACAATGGATGGAATCGTGAAACAGCTCAGCGACTGATTTGGGAGCGGCAGGATCTGTCACTGGTCAGACCAATCAGCGACTTGCTCGTGTCCACCGACAAGCCGCTCGGAAGACTCCACGCGCTGTACACACTCAAAGGATTGCATGCACTGACTTCGGAGCACGTCCTTCGGGGCCTGTCCGACGAGCATCCTCGAGTCCGGGCCCACGCGGTACGGTTGTCGGAGTCTTTGCTCAATCAGGCGCCGGAAGTTCTCGACAAATTGCTGCAAATGGGTGAGGACCAGAATGAACATGTCCGTTTTCAGCTGGCCTTTACGCTGGGACAAACGTCAGACGTCAAAGCGATTGAAGCTTTGGCCACACTGTCTCTCAACCCGGACAACAGTCCTGAAGTGAGAGCCGCTCTGTTGTCTTCGGTCGGCCCAAATGCAGACCAACTGGCAGGATCGTTGCTCCGGAACCGCAGTTTCCTCAGCCAGCCTCACGCGGGCGACATGTTAAGTGAACTGGCACTGATTGTCGGGGCAAATCCCGACCCGTCCGTGTCACTGCGTCTGCTGGAAACTCTGACCAACGAGAACCTTCCGCTCGGCCTGCAGCAGAGGCTGCTGACGGCTTTGAGCTCCGGGCTGGCACGACAGGGATCATCCCTGGCAAATCTGCTCCACCACACGGAGTGTCCTGCAGCGTTGAGGCAACGCATGTCGCAGCTCTTTGCGAATGCTGCTCACATCGCGGGCGACGACACACAGTCGGTCGAATCACGTGAAATCGGGATTCGTTTGCTGGCATTCGCCGCCTGGGACACCGCCGCGAGCGCGCTGTCGCCGTTCCTGTCCCCACAAGTTGCCCAACAACTGCAGAGAGCGGCCGTCGCATCACTGACCAACCAGTCGTCGGAGAACGTCGCCAGTACGTTGTTGTCAGGGTGGGCCGGCTTTACTCCCCAGGTTCGCCGTGACGTCGTGGACGGACTGCTGAGTCAGACCACTCGCATCGAATTCCTGCTCGACGCCGTTGGTGCAGGAACGATTCGGGCTTCGGACATTGAGGCCGACAAACGGCAAGTCATGATTCAGCATCCGCATAAAGAGATTCGCGATCGGTCCCATCAGCTCCTTACCGTCGGCCGCAATACCGATCGAAGTCAGGTCGTCGCTGCGTGGCAGGCTGCACTTGACCTGGAGGGCAATGTGCAACAGGGACTTGAGGTCTTTAAGAAGAAGTGCGCACTCTGTCATCAGGTCGGTCAGGTCGGACATCAGGTGGCGCCGGAACTTGCTTCCGTCAAGAATAAATCGGCCGCAGACCTGCTCATTGCCATTCTTGACCCCAACCGAGAAGCTCAACCCAACTTCAACACCTATACACTGGAAACGAAGGATGGACGTCTCTTCAGTGGCATCATTGCAGCTGAATCGGCTAACAGCGTGACGTTGCGCCGTGCCGAAGCCAAACAGGACGTTGTTTTAAGAACGAACATCGAAATGATGATTTCGAATGGGATCAGCCTGATGCCCGAAGGGCTGGAAAAAGAACTGAGCCGTCAGGATCTTGCCAACGTCATCGCCTTCGTGAAGTCAATCGGCAAATGACATCGACATGCCGGCGTCTGCAGATTCAGATTCAGATTCAGACCGGCAGCAGGATCTGATTCCAAATCATAAAGTTCTTCCGGTGGCCGATCGATGTCGGCGAATAAAGTGAGTCATTGAGCCGTTCAATGCTTCCGGGCGGGGTGCCGCGGGCGGACGCAATTGCAAGGTGTCGATGAGGTTTCACTTTCGGGGGCGACGCTCGTGGTCGGCTTCGCTCTCCTGGTCACGTCGGATAAATTGGCTTGCAAATGAGTAACACGTACGTACAAACTCTGATTCAGGCTCCGCAGTTCGATTGATGTTGTTGCCTCCTCAGAAGAAACAGTGGGTAAAGTTTGGCATGGGTAGGTCTGCAAGGTTGTGGTAGAGGGCTGTTTCGTATGCATTCTGCGTGCGGAAGCCGTAGGATTTTCTGGTGATCAGTTT
>JBDOMX010000503.1:0-6492 GCA_039831615.1 Planctomycetaceae bacterium | reverse complement strand
GGGGTGTCAGGCCAAACTCAACCGGTTGGTCCGTCACGGTGTTGTTGATGGCCACCATCGCGGGTGTCAGTTTTCCATGTTCGTCACAGATCGTCAGACGCAGAGTACCGATCGGAGGATCGGCGCCCGTCGTCGCCAGCACCAGCGGCTGGTGGACACACGTGCAGAACCACGCCGTCAGCGCCGCGGTCAACAGGCACACGATGGAACGTTTCATGGTTGCTTCTCCCGAATTGGTGTCTTGACGGCCCGATGTTGGACCTCACAGCCTGTTGAAACGCCCCGCTCCAGCGTATGACGCTGATTTGTGGCCGCGGCGGAGGTTCCAGAGCCCATCTTCCATTGCTCCGTTGAGCCAGCACCCGCCACGACTCGTCGAAAACTGCTCTAAGTTCCATTGCTGTGATTACAGATGCGACGTCGCTCGGTTCCGCTAATCACGATAATCTTCTCCTGCGGCGCTGCTGCGGCAGGACGCGCGCCAGGCGGCAAGCACGTGCTTCATGCCCGTCACTTGTTCAGGCCTTTCCTTGGAAAGATCGATTGTTTCCTGTGGGTCAGCCACGATGTCGAACAACATGTCTCGGCCGCCGGCTGACAGATCGCTCACGAGCTTGTAACGGTTTTCAATCAGGGCCACCGGAGGTGAGCCGGCGGAACGCTCACCCGTGGGAAATTCGAAGGCAATTGGATCCGTTCGCTTCTGCATGCGGCCCTGCAGCAGCGGAACAAGGCTTATGCCATCGATCGGCCGCTCATCGGGAATCTTCATTTCCAGCACATCCAGAATCGTTGGCAAATAGTCACTCGTGCAGACGGGTATGTCAGTCTGCCGGCCCGCAGTCACTTGCGCTGGCCATTCCAAAATCCCGGGCACGCGAATTCCGCCTTCGAACAGGGAACGCTTGTGACCTCGGAGCGAACCGGTTGAGCCCGCCCCGAGCCCGAACTTTCTTTCCGGTCCATTGTCGCTGCAGTACCAGAACATGGTGTTGTGAGCAACGCCCAGCTGACGAAGTTCGTTTCTCAGACGACCCACTTCCCGATCGAGCGCGGTGATGCAACCGTAGTAGTGCTGGTGGTAGCGGTCTTCGCCGGGAAAGCGCGACGTATCGTCGGGCCCGGCGACAACGGGCATGTGCGGCGCGTGAAACCAGACGACTGCCAAAAACGGTTGCTGCCCGGCCGCTTGTCGAATGAATGCCAGCACGCGGTCCATAATGATCCGCGAATCAACACCGCGCAGATCATCGGTGGCCTGCGACCCATCGCTCTGATAGTACGGTGTTCCGAAGGCATGAGCTCTGGCAGGATCGCTGATTGGATCCCAAAAGGGGGCGTATTCTGCCGGGCCGATCATGGGGTCCCACGTCGGCACTTTGGACTCAGTACTGAAACAGACGTCGAATCCATTCTTCCAGGGCGGGGAAAAAAACGTCCGAAGTGTATCGCCGGACCCGCGGTTCACGGACACATCCGTCGTGCTGAGTGTGCCGAGGTGCCATTTGCCGAAATGTCCCGTCGTATAACCGCGGTTTTTTAACAACTCGGCGAGGCAGATTTCTTCGGGTGGCAAACGTCCATGGTTTGCGGCGGGAATCCCGTAGCGATAAGGATGTCGACCGGTCAGCACGCTGGCTCGGGTCGGCGAACATTGCGCGGATGCCGCATAGAACCGATTAAACACCAGACCGCCGCTGGCCATTGCGTCGAGATGCGGCGTCTGCAGAACGGGGTGGCCGCCGTATCCGGTGTCACCCCACCCCTGATCATCAGCCATACACAGAATGATGTTCGGCAACTCGGCTGCTTCGGCAGCGCCAGCCGCATGGACAAGCCCACCGATGATGCCAAACCATGGAACTATGATCTTCAGGCACGGTGCGCGAACGTTGAGTCTCAGCATGTCCCGTGGCCTCGTTTAATTGAATCCAGTTGTCGTTGCCCGCTGGATCGCGGTACGACGAACGCTGGACGGGTGGGACTGCATGATGGCGTACGCGATTGCAGGAGGCAAGAATTGCAGGAACGCCGCGATGGCAGAAACCTGGATTCCTTTTGGTGCTTTTGTGGACTTCGCAGCCGATATTCAGTTGCTTGCCGGAACAATGCGGCGTCGTAGTAGCGAAGACGTCGATCCATCTATGTCGATCGCGCGATTCGGCAACCAGGCGAAATGCTGTCACAGATGTCGGTCGCACCCGACAGTTGCGTTTCACTCCAGGGCGGTGGACAATCCAGGAATCGTGGCCATCGCGACGATATGCACTCAACTCTGCAGGAGTGTTTGGTGTGAGATCATTGCTACAGCGTATGACGCTGATTTGTGGCCGCGGCGGAGCTTCCAGAGCCCAATTTCCATTGCTCCCGCGAGCCAGAACCCGCCACGACTTTTCGAAAACTGCTCTAATTGCGATTGCAGCGCTGCTCACATTCGCCAACCCGAATCACTGTTGGTCGCAGGCTCCCGCGCTTCCGTTAAGATTCGACATGGGTCCCCGTGACTCGCCCGTTGCAGACGGCTGTGTACAGGTCACCGAGGACAGCCTGTGGACTGCTCAACGCGGTTTCGGCTTTGAAAGCAGAGGAATGCTGTCGCGGGTCCGCACTGATCTGCGGGAGATCCATCAGTTCGAGTTGTATGACTTCATGATGGAGCAGTTCGACGATACGAACTGCGACTTTGTTGCAGCCGATTCGGACCTCGTCTTTCGCGCGGACGTTCCCAACGGCGACTGGCGCGTCACCGTAGTGATTGGTGATATGTCACAGGCCGTGGGGTCCATGGACCTCACAATCAACGGTCGACTGATCGAGAAGAATCTTGCCGCCTGGAGTCCGGGCAGTCGGGGTGCCGGCAACCACCGGCGACTGATGATGGAACCGTACGGCTGGTGGAAACCGGTCCGTACCACGGTTCCCGTCAGCGATGGTTTCATCCGCATTCAACTCAGCCGGGATCAGCGGTCCTTCGATGAAATGCTTGCCAAACAGAAGCGTGAAGAACCTGCGTGGGAACAGCAGGTTGCCGACGAATACGATGTGAGACCTCCGTACCAGCGGATCGGCGTGTACGAACCCATTTACTACTACATCGGCTGGCCGTTCGTGCACAACAGCATCATGGCGGTCGAGATCACCCGTGATGCTGCACTCCCGCTCAGCAGAATTGCTGAATCGAAGGACCAGCTGCAACTCCATGGCGATATCGATTCTCCGGCTCTGAAGCAGGCCGTCGTGAAGTTTAACAGCCGTGATTTTGAGACGGCTTTCAGCCTGCTGACGACGATTGAGGAGCCCGAAGCTCAAACGGCCAAAGCCGTCCTCGCCCTGTGGCTCGCCGGTCGGCTGGAAACGGAATTCGAACGCGATAAACAGCTGGTGGGGTTGGCGACAGAGATTCTTGAGTCGCACCTCAAGCATCAACCGGATCACGTGCGACTGGCGGAACTGCTCGATGATGCGAAGCTGTTTACGCGGGCCTGGGAGCTTCATGAGCACAGAGGGCACGATCCGCTGGGAGAAAATCATTTCTACGAAAACTGCAAAGCCATTGCCTTTTGGTGGAATCTGCCGCGCACATCACCGCTGTACGATCAGTCGCGTCTCAACATTGCGCGCGCCGAACACATGCTGCACCCCTACATGCCGGCTCGCGGGACCTATCGTGAAATCTTCAGGGAGCTCGAAAAGAAGTATCCCGACAACCGATTTGTGCGATACCACCTGCATGAAGTCTGGGAGCCGCACGGAGACGGAACCCATTATCATGACTGGGTGATTCCCGACCACTCTGCGCGCGTCCGCAACTCACCGGAATGGGTACGAGAACTGTATCCGGCGTTCCAGACGCTTCTGGACTGGAGCGAGTGGTGGATACGATTTAAGCAGCTTCCTAACGGGTCGATTGGCGGGGGATGGGGTGACGATGTCGAGATTGTCGGTGTATTCGGATACTTCGGCCACGTGGGATCCGACGTGTCGGACGTTCTGGCAGATGGCACTTCCCGGCTCATTGAGGGCATGTGGTACGACAGCGAGATTGATCCTGAGCTGGGGTTTTGCCTCCCGTTTACCGATGCGGAACATGCCGCTGAATGGACCGGAAATACACTGGGCATGATGACTGATCTGAACTATGGCGACCCGGTCTGGATCGAACGCAGCATGAAGACGGGCAAGCTGATCAGGGATTTGTGGACCGCCCCCAACGACCATGGACACCGTCATTTTCGGGCAAATCACTTTTGCGCCGCCCGTGTTGGTGAGGGCGGACAAATGAATGATTCCTGGATCAACTACCGGGCGATTCGGCCGGCACTTGCAGTGCTGCGCTACAACCGCAACCCGACCATTTCACGCCTCGTCACAGAACTGGCCGATGGCTGGCTGGCGGCGGCCATGTCAACCGATCGAGACAAGCCCCGCGGAGTCATCCCGAATGAAATCGCATTCCCCTCGGGCCTGATCGGTGGTCGTCAGTCACCAAACTGGTATCAGACCCGGGCGCAGGCGGGTACGGACAAAGCTCGCTTTACCGGCCAGGGATACAAGCCTTACGTCGTCGATCTTTTGCGCTCTGCATGGGCCGTGACCGGTGATCCCCGTTATCTGGAGCCACTGCGTCTGGAGTACGAACTGGCTGAGAAGTACGGCTACCTGCCTGAGTCCACATCCGGGCTGCGACTTCAGCGCGTTCCGGATCCGGTTGAATTCGGATCTCGCAGGTACATTCCGCGGAAAAATGAGGACTCACGAACGAGAAGGAAAAGAGCTCCCGCGGATCTCCGACCCGGATCCGAAAGGTGGGCAGCTTACCATTTGGGGGCACCGGACGAATGGCTCGTCGCCAGGCGAATGATTGAAGCTCGGCAGGGCGAATTGAGAAACGATATCACAAAGGACGATATCATTCGGTGCAGCATCAATATCCGCAGCGAATTTGCCTGGCGATGGCCTCTGCACACAACTGAAGCCAGTCCGACCGACCGTATCGGCACTCGCGGAATGGTCAATCCTTTCATTGTCTACACGGGCGGACGGATCGGAGGTCCACTTCTCGAAGCGGCTGTGACCTATCAGAATACGACACGCGAGTTCGCTGCCGCCGTGATGGCCGGCGACAGTCAGGGTCTGAGGATTCTGTATCACAGCCTGACCGATGACGCGCGAGAGATCAGCGTGGTTCCGTGGAAACTGGAGCCTGGCAGCCGGTACCGGCTGGTTTACGGACCTGATGCTGACGATGATGAATCGATGGATCGCATCACAGTACAGCGAGACATCGATTTTCCGCAAATCGGCACCCCTATTGGTGTGACGGTCGATCCGCACACGACGTATCTGATCGAGATCGAGCAGATTGAGCGCGGACGCGTGGCAGCGATCGCTCCGGACCCCGCCATCGGAAGACAGGACCTGCGTCACGATTGGGGCATGATTTTGGCCCGCGTACACAATGTGGGTTCAGCGCCGGTGCACAACCTCGAGGTCGCGGCCTGGGACGGCGACCCCGAAAATGGGGGCACGTTGATCGGGCAGGCAGTCTTGCCGCACGTTGCGGCCCCGGTGGACCTCGATCCGAAGACCGCCACCATTGGAATTCCATGGAATCCCCAGGACGGCAAACCTCACGATATCTATATCGTGCTCGATCCGCATCACACTGTGGACGGAGAGATTACCAGTTTCAATAACACGGCGCATGCCAAGCTTCCCCAGCCAAAAGATGACTCGAGAAAACAGAGGTCACCAACCGGGGGCCGTCGCGCGGACCGCATGTGAGTGCCGACAGCAATAAGGTCGATATCAGTTGCTCCGCTGGTTCGGTTGCAGCTGAACCAAAATCCTCTCAGGATGCAGAACGCAACAAGTAGCTGAAACCCTGCTTTTGCGGACGTGCAATTCAACAGTTCCATGTTGCATCAAACACTCGATGAAATGGACCACAGACATTCGTCACGCCGGCATTTTTTTCAGCAAATACTGACCGGCTCAGTGGTTTGCAGCCTGGCGACATGGGGAAGGGGATTGCTGGGCGCGGAACAGGCGGGGTCGCCCAGGTACGACCTGCTGATCAAAGGTGGCACAGTCGTGGATCCCTCGCAGGATCTCTCAGCCGTCAGAGACATCGGCATCACAGGCAACCAAATCGCCGGCATTGGCACTGACATTCCCGATTCTGAGGCCCGACGGGTCCTCGACGCCAGTGACCGGTTTGTCACGCCTGGTCTGATTGACGTCCATGTTCACGTTTACGACGGTGTGGCGCCTCTCGGAATTCCAGCCGACCCCAACTGCATTGCGAAAGGTGTCACCACCGTGCTCGACGCCGGTTCCTCCGGCGCACATACCTTTCCGGGACTACGCAAGTATATCGTCAACGTAGTTGATACTCGCGTGTTTGCGCTGCTCAACATTTCGCTCGTCGGTCAGTCGACTCTTTCAATGGAGAACCAGTACGGTGAGTTGTTGAATTTGAACTACATCAGT
>JBDOMX010000773.1:0-1589 GCA_039831615.1 Planctomycetaceae bacterium | reverse complement strand
GGTGAACGTGTGCGGCGGGCACGCGTTCGTCCTGCGCGTTGGGTATGCGCTGGGCGCAGGTCTTCCGACCTCGCCCATTCGTTGACCGCAGGTCTCCCTGTGTCGGTGACGTCATGCACGCGAGACATTGGCGACCGTCACGCCGGGATTCTGCGATCGGCATGCGTCACGATCGTTTATCTAATGTTAATCATCGCAACGTCCGGTTCCGTGGCCGTCGCTGAGTCAGGGCCAACCTTAAAGGTTGTTGAGCATACGTGGGGATTTGACGGACGGGTTCAGCCCGGGCAGTTTAACCCGTTGTCTATTTTGCTGGATAATCAGACAGACGAAGCCATTGATGCCTCGGCCACCTTGCAGCGAATGCAGGCGATGTTGAATCCTGCGGGTGGGCAATACGTGCAACAGGTGTTCATTGCTCCGGCGGCGCGACGATGGATTCAGTTTTATCCCTACGTCGCCAACAGCTTTCAGACGGATTGGATTCTTTCTTTCGACGGAGAAAGAATTGGTGAGTTCACTCAACCGCGACCCGCCTACAAACTGGATTCTGAAAAGGAAGATCAACAGCCTCAGGTGATCATTCTTGACAAAGCAGGAACGGTCTCCAGCCGTCCGTCGACCATTAAGCACCTGCCGGAAAACATTTTTCCACCGTATGCGACCGCAACCTTTGGTCTGCACACCGTGTTTATGGATCACGTGCCCGACTGGGAATTGCCCCGGCAGCAGGCATTTTTGTCATGGCTGAAACTGGGCGGTCGTCTGCATCTGTTGAAGGATCGACGCGGTGAATATCCTCGCTTCAGCGGAGAACTGGCGGATCTCAATCAGCCGTTGACGCTCTATCCCGTTGGTAGCGGAGTTGTCAGTCGCCTGGATGTGCAGCGTGAAGGTCTGACCGAAACCATGGTGCGCCGGGCCGTCGTCCTTGATGCGCTGAAGGACGAAGATGAGGAGTTCGAGGAGTTTCTGCGACAGCAAACACAGCTGGGCAGGGGGGTAGGGCAGATGATCGAGCTTGAACCATCGTCGATCGATGAGCAGTTCTTCCGCCGCATGCGAGAATTGACATTGCCGGATCATGCGTGGTGGCTGATCTTCCTGCTGGCCCTGTGTTACATCGGGCTGATTTTTCCTTGTTGCTTCATGCTGTCCCGGAACAAACAACTGCATTTTCTGGCAACGTACAGTGCCCTGGTCGGCCTGTCGGTGATCTTCAGCATATTGTTTCTGGCCATTGGTCAGCGCGGTTATGGAGAATCCACAACTCTGCAGACGCTGGCGGTCGCACGGTCAGAAGACAACACTCATTGGAGCGTCATGCAGTGGAACGCGCTGTTTGTGACCTCCGGTGACAGTTACCAGGCCATGGCGCCGGATCAACAGTCTGTTTACTCAACAGGCGAGACCTTAGACCAGGCCGACGCGCAAATTGTGCCCGGCAACAATGGCGGCATCACGATGCAGATCCCACCATTTTCTACGCAGACGTTTGTCAGTCGCCGTCGACTGGCGTCCGCTGACTGGCGACTGCAGATTCGCGATGTCGACCTGCAGCTGTCCGGGCTCGTGAAATTGAACATTCA
>JBDOMX010000270.1:0-6507 GCA_039831615.1 Planctomycetaceae bacterium | reverse complement strand
TGAACCGGGGATGGGGTTAACAGGTCCGGCCGACACGAGTTTGATTCAATACTGTGTGCTGGGCCTGTGGGCCGCGAAACGTGCCGGCTGCAGGGTCTCTCCCAGCGTCTTCGACAGAACGGCCGAATTCCTGACGGAACATCCGAATGCGGATGGCGGGTGGGCGTATCGAATCACGGGACCGACCGGTGAGGGAACCGGAGAGTCCACTCATAACATGACCCTGGCAGCCATCGGGACGATCGGGATTTCACGACTCCTGTTGTTTCCTGAGAAGCGGCCGGACCGGCCGAAAAAAAGATTCGGTGTGCTTGAACGAGTGGATGAAGAGGACGACGACACCGGCTACTCAAATTACAAGCCGAACGTGAAGCTGGGGGCCATCGAGGCAGGGATCGAACGCGGTCAGAAATGGAACGAGGTGCGGTTTTCACGCGTACCGCCGGACGAGTCGAAAATCTACTTCTACTACACTCTTGAACGAGCCGCGACGCTTACGGGGATGCAGGAGAACTGGTTCACGACCTATGGTGACGGTCTGCTGACACTGCAACATGCCGATGGGTATTTTGACGTCCTTTACGGACCGGCCATCGACACCAGCCTGGCGATTCTCTATTACATGCGATCCACACAGCAGATTCTTGGGTACGGCAGGGGTCTGCAAACCGGCTACCGAGACCTTCAGGCGTTTATCTACGGGGACCCCAAAGCAAAGCAGAAGGAAGCCACACCTCTGGAACAGCTGCTTGAGAAGATGTCAGAGATTGATGTCAGCACGATCAACGTCGATACCGACGAGGTTGTGGAGAAGATAAAGTTCAGCTCCCGGGAAGAACTTGTGGGGCACGCTGACAAGCTCAGGACGATGCTGAAGAGTCCGGACGCGACCGATCGACAGATCGCGTACTGGGCGCTGTCGCGTACCGCCGACTTCGATCTCGTCCCACTACTGCTCGACGGGCTTCACGATCCGGATCTGAATGTGAGCATCGAAGCACTGACCGGCCTGCGATATATCGCCAGGAGGCCGAAAGGCTTCAACCTCTCGCTGCAGCCGCTCAGTCGATTGCCGGACGATGCTGATGAAGCCATGAAGCTCAATGCCGCCCAGGTCTGGAAAGACAAAGCCTCCCGAGTGTGGCGCCAGTGGTACTCAGGCGTCCGTCCGTATGCAGAACGAGACGGCCTGGATGAAGTCGGGTTGCCCGTTGACCGTGCTGACCGATAGGCAAATGGTTGGCTGCCATTCAGACGATGCTGACTCATCGAAAAAGAGTGAGCGTCGTTTCGCTGCCGATGGATGCTTTGGTTAGAATGGCAGGCTCTTGGGGCGACTGGCATCGTTCCGTGCGCGTTTTTCCGGGGATTCCCGACGCAACGTCATTGGAGTCGGCTGCGAACCCATCCCGGACACGGTTCAGGAGTTGTAACATCATCGGTTCTGCACAAGAATCTATGGTCCCACCAACTGCCTGAGGCCGGAGGTTGTCCCATGATCACACTGCTCGGTAACCCAAAGCGGACGTGCGCCGGTATCACGAGGCGTGACGCTCTGACTGCCGGGGGATTGTCACTGTTTGGGATGACCCTTCCCGACCTGCTGCAGGCTGAGCAGTCCCGGGTGGCCCTGCCTGGCGACGGCAAAGCAAAATCGGTCATCCTGATTTATTTGTTCGGCGGCCCTCCGCTGCACGATACTTTCGATCCCAAGCCGAATGCTCCCGTCGAAATTCGTGGGGAATTCGGTTCGACGCCAACAAGCGTTCCGGGCGTCCACTACAGTGACCTGCTGCCACAGATGGCGAAATGGATGGATCGTTCCACCTTAATTCGCTCGGCAACGCATCCGCACAACGATCATAGCGCAGGCCTGTTGTACACGATGACGGGCAGGCGCGCGGCGAAACTTGAATCAGCCGTGCCGGTATTACCGACTCAGGCACCCAGTATGAACTCAGTGATTCAGTACCTCGCTCGAAACGAAAAACGGGACTTGCCGGCGTCGGTCTGGATGCCGTGCTACAACGGCTGGGGACAAGCCATCGTGCGACCTGGTCCTTACGCAGGCTTCCTGGGAAGCCAGTATGACCCCTTCATGACTTCGTGCCGGCCGCACAGTGACAAAGAGTGCAAGTACGCGTATCCGGAACGCGTCAAGGGAAAGGTCGTTCTGCCGGAAATGGATCTTGCGGACGGTATTTCGATCGACCGCCTTGATCAGCGGCGGACCCTCGCACAGCAGTTCAATGACGAGTTTCGTCGGCTTGATCAGACGCAGGTCGTTGATAGTCTCGACCTGTCTCGCCGTCGGGCGTTCGATCTGTTAACCAGTGCGAATCGTCCAAACAGTCCGTGGCGGGCATTCAGCGTCGACGACGAAGACGCTCGATTGCAGGATCGGTACGGTCGTAATCTCTACGGTCACTCGATGTTGGTTGCGCGACGGCTGGTCGAATCTGACGTGCGTTTTGTCACCGTCACGTGGGAAGTCTTTGAGAAGCTGAACATCGACCACGACGGCTGGGACACACACCAGCGCAACTTTCACATTCTGCGGAACCATCGACTGCCTGTACTCGATCAGGCGTATTCTGCGTTGTGCGAAGACCTCGACGCCCGCGGGCTGCTTGATGAGACGCTGATTGTTGTGATGGGCGAAATGGGTCGCTCGCCGAAAGTGAATGCAAAAGGGGGTCGCGATCACTGGTCGTACTGTCACAACGTATTGCTGACCGGGGCTGGTGTGAAACACGGTTACGTGCACGGCTCGTCCGATCGTATCGGGGCCTGGCCCGCGTCCGACCCGGTCAGTCCTGAATCCCTGATTGCCACGATCTACGCTGCCATGGGAATCGACACCACGACATCCATCTACGATCAAACCAATCGCCCTCATCCGATTGCTCAACAAGGCACGGTGCTGCACGAGGTTCTGGCGTAGGACCCGATCGGCCTTGTCCACGGCGGCCACGAATCAGCGTCATCCGCTGTAGCCGCCACGCGATCGCGCTCGGCGTCAAGAGTTGAACCGGCTGTCTGATGCCGCACGACCTGATTCCGAGTGGTGCATCGCGATGCTTCTCATTCGCCGCAGCATCAGATGCGTGATGCCCGCCATCACAAACAGGCCAATCAGAAAATACAGCGCCGCATGGATCTCAGTCCGGACGTCGGGTCGCCACACCAGGGCATCCAGGTGCAGAAGGAGATAGCCCATCACTGAGAGTCCGAAGACCAGCCAAACCAGAACCAGCTTAAACCGCAGGCCGGCGACGGCGATGAGCAGCAGGTAACCAATCACGATTGGACTCGCAGGGCCATTCGCGGCCCGCAGAAATGCGGTGAACAGGATGACGTCCATTGCTGACCAGGCGTACAACGGCCAGGACCGGGTTCCGTCTCGCAGCAGCAACTGCTGGAACCACCACGCCCCAATGGACCATGCGATGATCACGGTCGTGATCGTCCAGTGAAACACGCCGCCTTAACCGGGCAAACGCAGGATCCAAAGGCAGCCCAGGTGGACCAGATAAAAAACTGTCAGAGCTGTCAATGTCGCGGCCAGCGCCGGACGGCTTCGAAACCAGTGACTGAGTCGCTGTCGGATATTCGGAGCTGACGCAAGAATCGGCTCGTTGTCCTGAAAACGCCGCAAATCCTGAGCCAGCTCCGCCATCGTCGGATATCGGTCGGTCGTCATTCAAGGTGGAACGTCAGGATGACAGCGCAGCGTCCGAGCGTGCGTCTGCAGAAGCCGCAGTTGAGAAAAAGCAACGCCAGGCCCCTTTGAAAGCTCCGTTCATCAGGACTGACTGTCTCAACTATCTGATGTCGCTCTGCGGCAAGGTTGAATTCGCTGCGGACGAGTCGGCGTCTGCAGCTGGTTGGTAGTGTTCGTGAGCCTGGAACCGCGACAATACGTGCGGTCAAACCTGGTCCGGTAGTTGCAGTGTTCGGATTGTATCGCTGGCGAAATGCGACGGGGCCATTGCGATACGTCACTGTCTGCAGCCGATATCGCGGCAATGTTGAAGAAGCACTCCTGACTCGATGAAGTCGTCATGGGAGCTGCCGTCGCGTTCGACCCCGCGGATTCGAGACGGTGACATCCTGTAAGTGGCACGGCACAGGCAGGCGCAGACTGGAAACGACAAGGATTTTGCAACGATGCAATCTCTGAATCCGGCGACAGCCTGCACTGCAGCTTTGAGTACTTCAGCTGATGTTCCACGGAGTCATCCGCAACAACGGCGGCCCTGCGACCAATCGGGATCTGCAAAGAGAAGCGAATCCGGCGATGCGCCGAGTGAAATCCCTCGACCGGACCTGCCCACCGAAATTCCAATCCCATCCGTGCCCGACCCGGAATCACCTGGACCCGAGATACCACGCCCCGATCCTGATACGCCGATGGCGCCCGAGCCGGAAACACCGCGCCGAGAATTCCCGACTCCGGAATTACCACCTCAGGAAGTGCCTGAACGCGAACCTCTGCAGCCGGATATTCCGAGTCCGGTTCATCCACCGCTCGACCCGCCTGACCGCGAGATTCAGCCTCCGGATCCATCAAAGATTGAACCGCCGGATCGCTGAATCACCGGGGCAATTCAGGCGGGAGTGAGACTCAGAAAGCAAACCAAGCGGATCAATCAGAGACCAGAAACCGGTGATTAACGATCTGTGTTAGGTCGGGTGGCGAGCGTCGCTTACGGTCGTCATCGGCCTGGGCTCGGTAGTAGTCGTGCATCGCCTGCAGGATGTCACGTCGACTCACAATGCCTTCCAGAATCTGGCCGCTGGTGACCGGGAGGTGCCTGTAATCGTGATTGACAAAGATTGACGCCAACGTAAAGAGCTCCGTCTGCGGATCCACGCAGATCGGATGCATTCGCATAATTGTCTTCGCAGTTTGTGGCGGAGCCGGCATACCGAAGAAGCCCTCCGCCGACAGAGCCGCAAGGCAATCCTGCTCTGAGATGAATCCAACCAGGATCTGCTGACCATCCTTTTCGTTGACCACAGGCGCGTTAGAGACTTTGTGTCGCAGGAGAAACTCAACAACGTCATTGAGTGACATCTCAGGCGTGACGGTTTGGATCTCTGTCCTCATGAAGTCAGCGGCATGTGGCAATGGCGGTGAGTTCAACATCGTTTGTCTCCATGGGGCCTGAGATGTTGCCGGTAAGTGTTGCTCCGTATCCAGATCGATTCACGCATCCAGGACTTTTGGTTTGATCTGCGAGCAGTCACAGGCAGGAACTCAGATGTCATTCAAATCCCATGCCGAATCCTTTTACGCAGCACAGTCCACGGACCTGGGCGTTCCCGAGTGCAGATGTGCACAGTTCACGCGTCGAACGCACACCGAGTGTGCGTGAGGCTTTTCAGACCTGGAGATGTGGTGTCCTGCTGCATTGTCATTCTTTGGCCTGACGAATGGCCTCGTCCTGCCCACGAGCCACGTTGACCGGCAGCAGGATCCCAAGTCCGAAAACGAAAAAGACAACCAAACTTGTAATGGCCAGGTGCGGATTTCCAGTCGACGCCAGAATCGTGGAAAAGAAAATGGGACCAAGCATACTTGTGGCTCGTCCCGATAACCCAAAAAAACCGAAAAACTCAGCCGCATGTCGCTGCGGCGTCATCAGTCCCATGATCGCTCGACTGACGGTCTGCGTTCCCCCCATCACCAAAGCGGCAAAGACGGCCATGACCCAGAACTGATTTTTCGTCGTGATGAAGTATGCAGAGACACTGATCACTGTCCACACGACGAGACAGACCAGCAGTGTTCGTTTTTGACCGTATCGATCCCCCAGCCAGCCAACAAGGATCGCCGCCGGCAACGCCACGAACTGAATCATGAGGATCACCTGTCCGAGCTCAGCTGCCTGCATTTCCAGCACCTGAATTGCGAAGACAGACGCCTGACTGATCATTGTTTGCACCCCGTCGTTGTACAGCAGAAACGCCAGCAGGAAGACTGCCAGACTGCGATACTTGCGGACGTTTCGAAGCGTCTTGAAGACCTGGCCGAGACCATGACGGGCAGCGTTGGCAAATGAGTCAGAGGTTTTCGTCGGAACTGAACGGCCGCGCAGATAGAGAGCCGCCGGCACTGTGAAGACGGCCCACCAGAGACCAGTCAGTCCAAGCACGATTCGTTTGCGCACCACCACGTCGGCTGAGAGGCCGATGTCCTCTCCCTTCAACAGGATGAAGATCCCCAGCAGCAACATGATGCCTCCGCCAAGATAGCCCATCGCGTATCCCAGGGCGGAGACTCGTCCCATATGCTTGTCGTCAGCCAGTTCCGGCAGGAAGCTGTTGTAGACACCGAACGAGATTTCGAAGCAGAGACTGGTCAACAGAAACAGCGCTGCAATGGTAAGCGTTCACGGGTTGTTTGGAAAAACAGGTAAAAGTGACCTGGCCCTGGTAGAACGAATCGGCGACAACATTTTGTATGTCGCTTGAGATCACGGAAGAATTACTTGCACAACA
>JBDOMX010000278.1:0-6507 GCA_039831615.1 Planctomycetaceae bacterium | reverse complement strand
AACATCAGGACCGCATAAAAATCGGCCAGGGAGTTCCATTGCGAGAGTGGCGTTTTGCTCAGATCCAGCGAAACCACTGTGACCTGTCCGCCACCGCAGCTAAGCCGACCGACCAGGGAGCCGTTCGATGATTCGGCGAGACGCAATGGCTGTTTGTCGCGGAGCTGTGCCATCCTGACCCGCCGCCGATTTGTAGAAATCCGCGTTGCCCGAGGCACAATCTGCTGCAGTGCTCCCAAATCCACATCAGTGACCTGCCGCATTTCCGTCGAAATATCGAATCGTGCGTGCAACCACTTCCCCAGCGGTGTTGCCAGGAAGTCTTCCAGCTGGTCGGTCAGGCTGACAATCAGATTGCCACCGGCGTGGATCCACGACTTCAGGGCGATGAACTGCTGTTCATCGAGTTCCACGTTGCCGGTGAATACGATCGTGGAGAACATGTCGTAATCCTGCGACGACCGTGGCAGGAGTTCGCCTGCAGGAATGGAGACTCCAACAACCAGCGGAGTGTCGGGTGAAATCTTTGCCGCCTGGCTCAGGAGGGTGTCGATACCCGCCGGCTGACCGATCGTCAGCATGAATCTCACGTTGTGACGGTACAGTCGCAGCCGTCTTTGAATCGGACCAGCCGCCTTGAGGAGGCGTTGTTCCGAACAGCGGATCGAGGTGGAACAGATGGAGGCAGACCCGTCCGTCTCGACGAGCTCGATCTGCAGGGTCCCATCGGTTCGCCCCGTGCGCCCCAATCCGGCCAGAACAACGCGGCCCTCCGAATCGGCCTCGTTTGTTCCGCAGATGCGGACGACCGGATTCCCACGGGGGTCCGGCGCTGTCATCGCCAGGGAAACCGACTGACCGGGAGACAGGCCGTCAGCGGACACATGCACCGGCATCCAGGTCCCCACTTGCGCCTGCCGCTGATATCCCACCTGGACCGACGTAAAATCAGCAGCCCCGACGGCAACCGGCGTCAGCATCAGGGACGCCGAGACAGACAGGCAGATTCCGGCAAATCGGGATGTCAAAGGTCCGGTCACGACAGAAGTTACTTTCACGAGTGGACGACTGCATCAAACATCAACCGTCCTGGGTTGTGCGGCCCAGTGCGACATCAAAATCACTGATGGAAGGGATCAACATGGCGATGGATGCATAGCCGTACGCCACGCAGATCCAAAGGCAAACACCCAGCGTTCCGCCCAGCAGAAAGTCGGTGATGGCATAAAATGTCAGGAAGGGCAGCAGCATGGCGGCCAGTGTCAATGCGCTGGATGGATTCTTGTGAGTCATTGAACCGTAAAGTCCAACGCTTCCCAGCCCGATGAAGATGATGAAACTCTGCATCTGAATGGCGAACGAGGCGCGGGCTTCCACCAGCAACAGCATGAATACGAAGATCCCGATGAACAAAAAGAACATCGTGCCCAGGCTGTTCGCAATCGCGTTCCGGGAATTGTCCCAAGTCAGTCCACCGTGAAGGCCGAGCATCACGGCAAACAGGCTCAGCACCAGATATCCAATGACGAGATAGACAGCCGACTCAGCAGTCAGCCCCGCGGCGTGTCCCTGCATCGCCGTCCAGATCAGCAGTAACATCGGGACAACAATCATTTCGCGGGCGTTCCAGGCCGCCCCCACAATTTTTCCCAGCATGAACTCTCGAGCGTTGAGATCCGTGGCCAGCAGGATGTCGAGTGTATTCATATCGCGTTCGGTCGTGATGGACGTGACTGCCTGGGCATTGATCAGCAGCAGGCTGATGATTGCCGTCCCTAAAAAACCGAAGCCCGCCGGAGAAACCATTCCCAGCACCAGTCGGTCACTCGTCCCGCTGCCGACGCCCAGTCCGATGAGCAGGGCCAGCACTACGTAGGCCGTCTTGATCCAGATCATGCGGCGTCCGTATCCGCGGGTGACAACTTCCTTCCACAACACCGGATTATTCCAGACGGCCCGATGCCGAACGCGTGAGGTCGCGGATGCTGTCGCCGGCTCTGACTCTTCCTCCGAAGCCGACTGCCGCAGCGCCTGGGAAGGATTCCAGACTCTCATTCTCGCAATGGTCAGCAGTGTAAATCCTGCTGTCAGCGACAGCAGAAATGCGACAGAGATCAAGGCAGGATTCTGTTCCACTGCTAACTGAGAGTCGCCCAGAGGGTTCAAAATCTGCAGCAGCGCTCGAACCGGTGACGCATGCGTGAGCCATCGTGTGAGGGGTGATTCGGGACCGACGATTGTGATCGTGCCTTCCACGGCGGCCAGTGCCATGACAACTCCAAGTACGCTGATTGCCAGCGTCTGGAAGGTTTGTTGCCGCCAGAAAGCGACGAGGCATCCCCAGCTGCCAGCCGCCAGCGCTGCAGCGGCAATGATCAACTCAGCCCACACGATTTGCATCCATGTGACCCCGCCCAGCAGTCGCAGCATTCCAAACACCGGGAGAGACGTCGCCAACAGAACACCCACGATCAGCAGGCTGGCAAAGAGCTTGCCCAGCGCCAGTTCCCGGTTACGCATGTCGGTCATGAGCAACAGGATCAGAGTCCGACGGTCTTTTTCCTGAGCAACATTCGCGGCAGTGAACAGAGTGGCGAAGAACGTGGCCAGGGTCAGCTGCAGCAACGCAAAAATTTGAAAGACCAACTGGCTGAAACCGGCAATGTCACCGGAAAACTGAACATCCTGAAACCCAATCGTGGCCTGACGAATCGTGTACAGCAGCACCAGCAGAAAGGCCACATACCCGGACCGCAGCAGATAGTGCCGCAGCCGGCGCGGCGCAGTCAAAGCTTCTCGGGCAAAAATCGGACCTGCTGGCACAAACGACTCCTGAGGTATCACTTGGACGGAGCCACCCTGGTTTGCAGCAAACGGGAGGTCGTCAGCAAATCGCACATCACAAGAATGAGGCAACGAATGTCGGGACCGCTCATGTTTTGATGCAACACGAGATCAATCAGCGGTCAGTTCATTTCCCGCTGGAACATCAGCTGAACCTCACTTTGATACTGGCGGTGTGCTTCAGCAAATTCTGCCAGCGGATGATCCTTTGGCGGATTCGTTCCGTTGAGCTTGTGGATGTCTTCCCAATAGTAAACGGCCAGCAGCGCATCGAGGATTTTTTCATCGTGCCGAATGACATCCGGATGTCGCTCAAACATTTCGGCTGTTTTAGCCATGCCTTCTTCCAGCAGTTCCTGAGCTCTCGACATCCGACGAACTCCGTCGTCGTCGATCCATTCCGAAATGTCACCGTCCGCATGAGCCTGTTTGCCATCGTAGATGGCGCGACGAGCAGCGACGGTCACGGGATCCTGTTCACACTCAGACAGCTTCAGCCAGAACGTGTAATTCACCATTTTGAGCCGCTGGTCCCAGACCTGGCGCTGACGCGCCGTCGTGACGCCGTTCTGCAGCGCCATCTCTTCGATTTCTTCCGTGGAAGAGTTCAATTTATAGGCAATTCCGTTCATGCCTTCGAAGATTTCGTTGCCATAAACATCTCGCCATTCACGATTGGCGTTGAACCAGACCTGCTTCGCCTCTTCGAACTTTCCTTCGTTGGTAATTGCGTTGGCGTAGTCGAACAGGGCCTGAGTCGGACTCTTACGGAACAACTCGCGCGTCATCCCTTTCACAGGGTAGACTTCGTCGCGTGAGTTGGCTTCCAGAAGCCAGTCGCGGGCCACGAGATAGTTGTCTTTGCCGTCCTTGTTGACTTCCGGGTCGGCTCCACCATCGAATTTCTCTTCGTCAGGATCCTTCACGAAGAACTTTCGAAAGAATTTCTTTTCGTCCGAGTAACCGATTTTCCGTCCCACGAATTCACCGACGTTGTGCAGCAGAATGGTGGCCGTTTGATTTCGCCGGGTCCCTTTCTGCAGGAATTTCAGGCCTTCTTTGACCCAGTAGAAACGGTCGTCGACGCGGTCCCATTCACGTGACACGTTGAAGGCCAGATTCCATCCCTGGAATTTCCACACTTCGACGTAATGGGGCTGCAGCCGCAGGATGGACTCCACGGTGGTTTTCAGCTTTGCCCAGTCTTTGCGGCCCTGGTAGGTGATTGCATTCTGATGCAGCACGGTGGCCGCCATTCCTCGCAGACCTAACAGCACCAGGTTGGCTGCGGCACTGGAAATATCGATGTCGCCGAGCGTACTCTCACCAAGTTCCTGCTCGTGACGCATTTGCGCCAACCTGCCTCCGGTGACTCGGTTTCTGCTGCCGGGCTGAATATCCGTCGACAAGGGGGCGCCCAGGTAAATGATGGGCACCAACAGCACCAGAATGGCCAGAGCGTAAATGATTTTACGTTGTCGAGATGTAAGAGAATTCATTTCGCTTCAAGCTCACGAAACTTCAGGCATGCTGAGGCAATCAGCACACACGGAATAAGAAACCCAAAGAACGTCAGAATAGCCGGCAGCATCAACGTCAACCACGGGACATCGAATCCATGTTCCACGTACTCGGCAGATCGTGAGAACAGTCCGAAATTTGGAATGATCTGACTGGCTCCCTGAAGGAGCGAGTTGGTCACTTTATCGGCGGAGGCGATGACTCCCTGAGCACTCTTCGAAACATCAATCCCGGCGCTGGGTGCCCGGTGTTGAAGGATCAACGTGGCCGATTCAATGAGTCCGGCACCCTTCACGTTGCCCGCCAGAATATCGGTCATAAATCCGTGGAACGCCGAGCCGATGATGAACACGCCGAACGTCAGAAACAGAGCCACTGGCCCCTTCACGATCGTACTCGCCGTCACACCAATCACAACGACCAGCAACAACATGAGCGTCGTGCACAGCAGCGCTTTGGAGTAGCCAGCAGCAAACGTGTTATCGGGAAGACGCACGAACAGGTCCGGACGAGCCATCCCGATAAACATCTGGTCATTCATGCAGGCCACTTCCAGACGAAGATTGCCATCGAAGACCAGGTCATCGTAAAGGTCGGCTGTCAGTACCCAACCCGCCGGGTCTTTTGACACTAACCGTTCAGCTCGTGCCAGCTGATCAAAATAGCCCAGCCAGGAACGTCCGTCCGCCACCGCTAACTTCGCACCGTCAATTTTGATTGCTTCCGCGTCTATTTCTTCCTGCAGCACCTCCGCCAGCAATTCGCTGTTCAGGACCGACATGCCTGCCGTTTCTGACAGCTGGCTGGCCACGTCGGTCGCCAGCGCCCCATCGACAACCAGTTTTTCCTGATCATTTCTTTCAACGACGGTCGATGCCAGGAATCGTGCGAGCGTTTCATAGTCGGCCGTATACTGAAGTGTCCGATTAATTTTGATCTGGTCCTGTCCCTCGTGGAATTCCGTCACTCGGAAGTTAGGCAGGCCGACCTCGGTTCGCGGCATACTTTCCAGCAGGTCGTCGCTCCGTCCTTCCAGAACACCGGCCAGCTTCATGCACGCTTCGCTGAAGTTTTCAAATGCAACGTTATCGTCCTGGCTCTTGATCAGACTCGAGGCCTTTCCAGCTTCACGAAACGCCTCGTCCACGTCATTGAAATCGTCCCCTAAATGACTGAAGACAAGGCCGGCAAACAACGTACACTGATCGAAGGACCGGACATCGTTGGGCTGCAGCGAATTGCTGCCGTCGGTCATTGACTCAGCGACTTCCCGCAGGCTGGTCGCCGCATTCTGGAATTGACCGGCGACCAGTTCTTCGCCGAACTGCCGGAATGCGGGAGAGCGACTGAACAATGCGAACGCATCCTCCCGCAGGTTGTTCACAAGGGTGAGTTGCCCTTCAAGCCCGAGTTCGACGGAATCGGAAGTCCCTTTAATGGTCCGAAACGCCTCGAATCGTGTTTCGATGTTGAGGTTGTCACCGTAATCTTCCTCATCAATATTGTGGAAGATCCAAATGGCGCGTGCCCGGGTATTTCCCTCGATGTACGACCGATACGTCCACATATCGCCGGTATTGATCCCTCGTTCGGTCACGGTTCCCTGGCGATCCTTGAAGTAAAGATCGCCGTACACAGGGATTCGGCAACTCAGCTGGTCTCGCACGGAATCGGGAACCTGTCGCTGAATCCAGATGTAACCGGCAACGCCCATCACGAGGACAACACCCGTCACCACCCCGCTGAATCCCAGAATTCGTCCCAGCACAATTTCTATTCGCCGAATGGGTTTGGTGACGACCGTATGCAGCGACCGCACGCGGATGTCCTCAGGAATGCTCCAGCACGACAAAAACATCACGGCGGGCAGAATTAACCAGGAAATGGCGGTCAGCAGAAACCAGATGTGAACTCCCGCCTGCAGATCGTCGCGGTTGTTGCCACTGGACATAAACCATCCGGCAAACATCAACAGCACCGCGAACACGACGAACACCACCAGTGCTCTCCGGCGGATCGCTTCTTTGAGCGTCAAGCGAGCGATCGCCAGGATTCGAGTCGGCGACATCGCCATGATGTCACTCAGGTAACTGGACAGCCCTCGCCTGAAATGTTTCGTCCCCGAAGGTCCGAGTCTCATTG
>JBDOMX010000071.1:0-6511 GCA_039831615.1 Planctomycetaceae bacterium | reverse complement strand
GAAAATCGGCTGCCTGAGATCTTTGTGTTTGCCATTCTGGCGGAAATCGCACTCGGTCGTCGATTCGATGCAGAACCGTGGGCATGGATCAAAATCGATGATGCAGGCCCACGCCGAAGGGAATCCAAGAAGACTGAGAGTGATGGCGATAAGCCAGTGAAGTCGCCATTGAGCCCATTCATCCGGTTGTTATCGCCTGGTCCTGGAGATCATGGCAGGGCATCAGGTGCCTGAGTTCGGCGCGCCACAGTGAGGGCAGAATTTGGCCTGGACGGGACCTGATCGTCCACATTGGTGACAAGTCCGTTGCAGTTTGCGATGTTCAAGCTTCTTCATGATCAATCGCCAGATGACATCCCGGTAAAGCCAGACGAGCAGGATGAGGCAGAGGGCACCGACAACGCCCAGAATGATAAGAGGCAGCAGCATTTGTGGATGACTGAAAAGCGTTTCAATGTGTTTTGACGAACCGATGGTCCCGTTTGTTGTCTCCGTTCACTGCCAGTCTGCAATCAGTGGATGCCGGCCGGTGCAGCGGATGCTGGCGGTCTTGATTCGACATCAACGCTGATAGATCGGCAGGTAGCCCTTTTCCAGCTGAAGAATAATGCTGTTGATGGCGGTCACATAAACATGTCCGATTTCGGCATCGGCCCAATAGCCACCCGGCTGAATTCGACGCACAAGTTCCTCGTTGATCTGCTGACGGTAGTCCTGCCAGCGTTTGCCACCCTGACGATAAATGACCTGCGAGTAGTAGAAGTGCGTGTAGTGCCAGTGAGCGGCGCGCTGCGAAACAGCTCGCTTCGGCCAGATCGTGTTGTCGCAAAAGGCACGCATTTTCCGAGTCAACTCAGTGTCGTATTCACCGGCATTGAACAGTGCTGCCAGCGCAGCGGCTGTAATTGCAGGACGTTCGCCGCCACCATTGATGCTGTACTGGACACCTCCCTGGGACGTTGTGCAGTCGGCAATGTATTTCTTCGCCCGATCAATGATTTCTACTGACACCGGAATGCCCGCGTTGCGGCAGGCACGAAGCCCCTGCACCTGTGTGATGCAGGTGGATCCCTCATCGAAACCGCCACCTTCTTTGGCCGAGACATAGCCCCATCCACCACGTGACGTCTGAGCATCCGCTGAAAACTGCACTGCCCTGGTGAGCACATCGCGGATCTGTTCGCGTCGATTCAGATCTTCTTCTTCGCCGAAAACCTGACTCAGAAAAAGCATCGCGAATCCGTGGCCATACGTATAGTGATAGTCATCACGGAATCCGATCAGCCCGTTCGAACGACTCATCGAGGTCAGATAGTCGGTGGCATTGCTGATTGCTCGGGCGTAGCGCCCGGTTGTTGCGGTCGACCCCTCTGCCAGCAACGCAGTGCCGGCCAACGCTGTCATGGCGACTCTGAATTGTCCCTCGTTGGCAATCCAGTAGCCCTGGCGATTTTGCTGCGAGACAAGGTAGTCCAGGCCCTGACGCACTGTGTCATCGACATCGGCGGCACGCAGACCGAGCGGGGCGATCAGTAAGCTCATTAAACAGACGGTGGATCGCATCTATCGTCTCAATTCCGACATCATCGAACGAGGGCAATCGGCTGGAACGATTTGCTGTACGGCACCCACTATACCCTGCAGCACGGGATCTGGCGACCGGTCCTGTGGCACGATCGGATCAGTCAGTGAGGACCGGACCTGTGAATACCGGCTGAAGTCGGCGGCGGTCATTGACCGGGCTGGCTGTGACGGGATACGTTACCCCGCGAAAGACCAGTCTCGCTCGCCATCTCAACGGTGGAGCAGACGCCCGTCGAGCAGTTCCACGCGCCGTTGCAAAGCTTCCAGCTCCTCACGAAAGTCGTCAGCAATTGTGGAGTGGTCCTGCACAAACCCTTCCACCACTGCCTGCACGGGCATCGCCTCTTGACTGCCCACATCCCGATTCCATGGCACGACAAGTCCCAATGTAAATGCCAGCAGGATCGTGATGGCTGTCGTCAGAGCCGGATGGTGGTACCAAAAACCGTTCGGCCGACGGATCGGCTGGACAATCGACTCTTCCACCCAAGGATCAGCCAGCGGTGACTGGCGAATGCTGCGACCAATCAGCTGTTCTTCGAGAAACCTGCAGGCAAGCTGACGCCAGCCATCGGGGTGACGGTCGGCAAATTCCATCAATTCGTGACGCTGCTCTGCCGACAGTTCTCCATCTGCCGCACGCTGCATCAGCAGTTCCAGGTGTTCAGTTGAAGTCATGAGGAGTCACCCTGGCTCTGGAGCAATGCTTTGAGACGTTTGCGGGATTTGAGCAGTCGATATTCAATAGAGTCTTCGGAGACACCCAGCATTTCTGCCAGCTGACGGTAGGTCCAGCCTTCAACATACTTCAACATCAGGACCTGGCGATCCAGTTCAGGGAGTTGTTGGACGGCGGAACGGACAGTGTCCTGTTGTTCGGCTGCCAGCACACTGGCCACCGGATCAAATTGGTTCGAAAGGGAATCGACCGGACGAGCCTGTCGTACCAATCGATTTTCAAAATTCCGACGGCGACCGGCTGTTCGCCGATGCATCATCACCTGCCGAACGGCGACCTGATACAACCAGGCACCCAGCTGGCCGATGTCTCGCAGGACTTCTCTTTGACGAACCAGCGCCAGAGCGATGTTCTGCATGATGTCTTCAACAGCATCCGACTCCTGCACGCGACTGCGCACGACGGTGCGCAGCCAGCTCTCGTTCTCAAGGTAAATAGCCTGAGGAGTCAGGGTCATTCAATTTCACCATGGTGGCACGTCTGCCCGGAACTCAGCCGGAGAACGACACAAACACCGCGTCTCAGATGTAGTCGTTCCGATTGTCTGGATGGTATCGTTGCCGACTTCTCCCCGTTCCGGGAACCTCAAACCGAAAAATCCTGGTGAACTCCAAAAAAAAACGATTCCGCCGGACCGCCATTGGCCGCGCCGAGCACGAGGTTGCCGGCGAGGTATCTCTTCGATGCCGCTGCGGGAGTTCTTTCCCCTCAGAACGATCTCCTGCCGACGGAGTTGGCGGATGATTGGTGCACCGGCGTATTTCAGGTGTGAGAATCGGTCGGATTGCTGCAGTCCGGTTAAGGAGTCTGCAATGCAAAAAAACAGACGCTTCTTTGACGGGGACAGGTTTTGATCTCTGATGCGGCTGGCATAGGTATGATAATTGCGTTCTGGGCTTCACGCTCACGGCAGCATGTCCTGGCTGGAAGAATCGGTGGCAACATCACATCGGACAGAATCGTACCTGGGCAATGAGTCATCAGCATGGGTTGATGAACTCACGATCGGGCAAACTCTGCGCCGAACTGCCGAGATGCACGGCGACCACGATGCCTTCGTGTTTCATGAATCGGGTCTGCGATCCTCATGGAAACAACTCGACGAGGATGCCGATACGATTGCCCGGGGACTGTTGGCTCTGGGATTTCGTCCGGGCGATCATTTCGGCATCTGGGCCACCAACATCCCGGAGTGGGTCATTCTGCAGTATGCCACGGCGCGCATCGGAGTGGTCCTGGTCAACATCAATCCAGCCTATCGTCCCAGCGAACTCAGCTACACCATGAAGCAGGCTGACCTGAAGGGCATCGCCGTGATCGACCGCTTCCGGTCGGACGATTTCCTGTCCATGCTCGACGAAGTTTGCCCGGAAATCGCTGCGTCCTCAAACACGATCGTTTCCAGCCGGGAGTTTCCACGTTTGAAGCGAGTGATCCAGCTGCGCGGTGAACCCAGCCCCGGTATGTTGTCCTGGGACAACGTCAAAGCCGCAGCTCGCGAGACGTCGGCTGAGTATCTGCGGTTACTGGAGTCGTCTCTTTCGTCGTTCGAGGCGATCAATATCCAATACACATCGGGGACGACGGGAAGCCCGAAAGGTGCCACACTTTCTCACCGCAATGTGTTACTGAATGCCTTTTACAGCGGTGCCGGCCAAAAGTTGACTCATCATGACAGGATATGCCTTCCGGTGCCTCTGTATCACTGCTTCGGTTGCGTTCTCGGTTCTCTGTGTTGTGTCGTGCATGGCTCCGCAATGATTTTTCCTTCAGAAGGATTTACTCCACGATCGACTCTGAGTGCGATCGAAGCGGAGCGAGTGACATCAATTTACGGGGTGCCCACGATGTTCATCGCTCAACTGGAAAGCCGAGACTTCGCACACCGCGATCTTTCAACCCTCCGCACAGGGATTATGGCCGGCAGTGCCTGTCCGGTGGAATTGATGAAACGTGTGATTTCAGATATGGGTGCAGCGGAGATCACAATTGGTTACGGGCAGACGGAAGCATCTCCGCTCATCACACAAACACGAACGGACGATCCGATTGAACTTCGAGTCGGGACTGTGGGCCGAACCATTAGCGGATTCGAAGCCAAAATCGTGGATCCTGAAACCGGTGCGGAGCTGGGTGACAACCAGCAGGGAGAATTCTGCGGTCGAGGTCACGGCATCATGCTGGGCTACTACCGGATGCCAGGCAAGACCGCGGAAGCGATCGACAAGGATGGCTGGCTGCACACCGGTGACCTCGCCGAACGTCTTTCGAATGGTTATTTCCGGATCACGGGACGGCTCACAGATATGATCATCAGAGCCGGGGAAAATATCTATCCGCGCGAGATCGAAGAACGTCTGTTCCAGCATCCGGCAGTTGAAGATGCGCAGGTCGTCGGTATCCCGGATCGAAAACTGGGAGAACAGGTGTTGGCGTGGGTCAAGCTGCGCTCTGACATGCAGGCGACGGAAGAGGAACTCCTCGCCTGGTGTCGGGAAACACTGGCTCACTTTAAAGTTCCGCGATTCTGGAAATTCGTCGACAGTTTTCCGACGACGGTCACGGGGAAGATTCAGAAATTTCGCATGCGTGATGCAGCCATCAAAGAACTGGCCCTGCAGGATGTGGAAACTGCCTGAGATTCTGAGTCAGTTCACAACGGTGCAGGCCTGCTGCTGTGCGGCACGGTGAGATCAACTGCGCGGCTGGAATCTACTTGGCGTCTTCTCGCTGCATCCGGCCGCTCGACAACGAAGCCTGAATCCGGCCGCGTCGTGTCCTCAGGCGAGTGTCTCGCGATCGAACGCGAAAGCCGAATCAAACGTTGGCTGTGGCGATCTCACGCATCATGCTGTCCGCTGCTTTGACGGCGTCGAGGTAGGCTGACTTCATCAGCTCTGCTGCACACAATCCGAGATCGATATTCGTCCAGTCGGCGGTTTCGTAAGCAATCGTGGTCTGCAGAATCTGCCCCAGCAGTCCTTCCTGTGTGAGGATCGCATCGCGAACGTCTTCAGTCAGTGGAACCGACTTCATCACCTCTCGCATGGGCTGATTCAGTATGGCGTCCAGTTGTGAGAACAGACCCGTCGTATAGGCTGCGTCCGTCAGGCCGGGGTTCATGGATTGACAGATTGTCTCGCACATGCAGGCACGGATCAGCGATGAAGCCAGTCGTTCGCTCGGTTTGCCTTCGACACTCTGCAACGCCAGCAGTGTCAGGACTCGACGGACCCCGGCGACACCAAGCAGAACAAGTCCGTGCCGAACTGAGCCGATTTCTTTCTGCAATCCCACGGACGACGAATCAAGGTATCGCATCATGCGGTAACATAGATCCGCATCCTTGATCACCACTTGCTCGAGTTGGTCGAATGTCTGGCAGGATGACTGCAACTTCGTCAGCAGATTCAGCAGTCCTGCCTGGCGATTGGAGACGTTGCCCACGATCGCTTCCGGACGGGACAGAAAGAACCCCTGAAACAAGTCGACTCCGGCATCCCGGCACTCTTCGAATTCTTCACCTGTTTCGAGACCTTCAGCGAGCAGCTCAACCGGCCACTCGCGGAAGCCATCCACATGCGTCTGCAGTTCCCCCTGTGGGATCTCCCGGTACTGAATCTTAACGATGTCGACCAGGTGCATGATCGGCCGCAGACTCTCGGAATAGACAACCCCGTCCAGAGCGATTGTATATCCCGCTTTGTAGAGTCGAGTGATGCCTTCAATCAGTTGGCCATCGATCAGGACGTCTTCCATGATTTCAATCACGAGGGCATCCGGTGCTGCCGGAACGGGCTGAACACCGACCAGGAAGTCACGCGGGAGATTCACAAATGCCCGGCGATTGCCGACCAGAGACGGAAGACCCACATCAACGAATGCGGTCAAAAGCATGGAGGTCGTTGCCGTGGTCTTGGCAAATGCGTCCTCACTGGTGGGGTCAATATGCTGAAACAACAGCTCGTACCAGGACACAGACAGGTCCGCCTCGTAGATTGGCTGGCGCGCCAATACTGCACTGTGTTCGATTTCAGTTTGACCGTGACCAGACATTTCGGGGGAGGGGTAAGCGTTCACGGGTTGTTTGGAAAAACAGGTAAAAGTGACCTGGCCCTTGTAGAACGAATCGGCGACAACATTTTGTATGTCGCTTGAGATCACGGAAGAATTACTTGCACAACAGCC
>JBDOMX010001065.1:0-6513 GCA_039831615.1 Planctomycetaceae bacterium | reverse complement strand
AGCCAGAGCGAATCCCAAGGGCGGTCAGTGCCGGGACGATCGTCAGTGCGAGGAACAGTGAACTGAAGATCGCCAATATTACGCTCAGCGCGATCGAACCCACGAACTCACCGGCGGGGCCCGGCATCAGAGCGATTGGAGCAAATGCCAGGGCAGTCGTGAGAGTAGATCCCAGTAACGGGACTGCGAGATGACCAACCGTGGCACTCACGGCATCCAGCGGGTGTCGGCCGGCACGCAGCTTCACGGAAACTTCGTCCACGACGACGATCGCATTGTCAATCAACAGCCCCAGGGCAACGATGAGTCCTGTGACCGACATCTGGTGAATCGGAATTTCCATGAACCGCATTCCGGACAACACCATCAGTGCTGAGAGTGGCAATGCAGAACTGACAATGAGGGCGCTTCGCCACCCCATCATGACAAAGATGACGGCGGCAACCGCGGTGGCCCCAAACAGCAGGTTCCTCATCAATCCCGCGAGCCGACTGGCGACGTAGTCGTTTTGCCTGAAGATCGGGCGCACTGACACCCCGATCGGAAGTGTCCTGGCAAAGTCTGCGACAACTGTATTTGCCAGTTCTGACCAGTGGTCGATGCGGTGTTTGGGACGGACCGTGACAGCAATCGATACAGCGGTTTTTCCGTCGACAATTGCGAGGCTCGATGGTGGATCTGTGATGGTCCGTTTAATCGTCGCAATGTCGGACAGCAGCACGAATCTCCCTTCACTGGTGGACCGGATGGGGATCTGTCCGATGCGATCCAGAGAAGTCAGCTCCCCATCGATTTCAACCAGCAGGTCCGCGCTTCCTCGCAGCAGCCCGGCGGACATTTTGGAATCGCTGGCGCTGATAATCTGAGCCACGTCGTTGACCGTCAGTCCAAATCCGGCCAGCCGGGCGACATCCACCTCCACGACGATTTCTTCATCAGGGGCGCCGAAGGTGTCAATGATTTCCGTCCCACGGATCGCGCGGAGCCGCTCCTCCAGTTGTTCCGCAGCCCGACGAATGATGGCGTATGAGACGTCCTGTCCGTCGGATCCATCGCCATCCCAGGTGATTGCCAGAATCAGGGCGTAGGCTTTGAGCTTCAGATCAACAAACTCCGGTTCCTGAGCTCCTTCGGGAAGCTGGGGGGCCGTGTCGTCGAGCTTGTCACGGATCCGGGACCAGATATTCGCGGCATCGTCACCATACACGTCGTCGCGGAGCTCGATGGTGATCGTGGAAATGCCGGCGCCGGAGAAAGACCGCAGATCTTTGATCTCATCGATTTCCTGAAACTCTTCCTCGATTTTCTCAGTGACCAGCGCCTCAACTCTTTCGGCATCCGCACCGGGATAGACGGTATTGACCATCGCAATACGTTCCGTCAGCAAAGGATCTTCCATCCTCGGAAGGACAACGTATGCCGACAGCCCGGAGACAACGATGAGACTGATCACCAGGATAGTGATTCGAGGTTGTCGATAGAAGAGTGTGGACATAAGGGTGTTTTTCAACGGAGAAAGACCTGTGACCTGGCGCTGCCTGCTGCGAATCGAGCTGCCGTCACAGATCACGTCCGATCAGTTACTGACTCGAACCATTTGGCCAGGCACAATTCGTTGAACTCCACCGGCGACGACCCGGTCACCAGCTTGAATTGTGCCGGTCACGAGGACGCGTTCTCCTTCTGTGTGCAGGATTTCAACAGGTCGGGATACAATTCTGTCGCTGCCGTTCTGATCCGCGACGACGTAGGCTGACCAGAGTCCTCGCTGACCAGGCGACAGGGCTGCCGTCGGCAGCCAGAATCCAGTCGCATCAACCCGATCATTCTGCGATAGACGGACTGTCTGGCCTGGCGCGACATGTATCGAATCAGCGTAAGCCATTTCAAAAACTGCCAACTGCGTCCGAGTCTGGAGATCGACTTCGGGAAGGACTCGAGCAAACGTCGCCTGGATCTGTCGCTTGCCTAATTGCAGCGTCACAGAATCGCCGAACATGAGATTGCTGAAGCTGCTCGCCGGCAGGCCGATCCGGGCTTCGATGGCGGTGCTTTCAATCATTCTGACGATCGGCTCGCCCGGTGCCGTGACCGAACCTTCGTCGATATAGCGCCTGGCGATCCGGCCGTTGAATGGTGCTGTCAGAATACTGTCTTCTCGATCCAGCTGGACGTCTGCCAGCTGCGCATCCAGCTGGTCAACCATCGCCTGCTGTCCGGTGATCTGTTCGGCCCGCGTGCCTGCTTTGAGCTCGCCCAAACGCTGGCCCGCCTGCTCCAGGCGGGCATTCGCAGATTCCAACGACAGGCGTGAGTCGTCCACTTCCTGATCAGAAGCTGAATTTCGGGCCTGAAGCTTCTCCGTCCGGTAGTACGTCAGACGGCTGAGTTTCTGTTGTGCCCTGAGTTCCACGACCTGAGCATATGCAGCAGCGATTGTTTCCGCCCGAGGCCCCGCCACGAACTCGGCGAGCTGCGCAGCCGCGGCATCACGCTGAGCCTTTAACATTTGTTGACGTGTTTCAAGCCGTCGGACATCCAGACTTGCCAGTTCCTGACCAGTCCGGACCGTATCCCCTTCGTCAACCAGAACGGTCAGTACTCGTGCCGCCCTCTCAAAACTCAATTCAGCACTGCGGCGTGCAACCAGAGCTCCGGTATAGTGGCGAGTTTGCTGAAACGATTTGACCGGCTCGGCGACAACAATGCTGACCGGTAACGCGGCCTGCTGTGCTCCATTTCCGTTCCCAGCGGAATCTGCTGGCTGGCTGAGCATGAATCCTGTGGCAGCCAGAGCCATCACGGCACCTGCGAATGCCGCCATGCGACCTTGTGTCGCAAAATGACGAGTAGTCAACACGGGGGCAACCGCCGTGTCAGAAACTGATTTGCTGGTACTCATCGGGGAAGACTTCTGCCATCTGACGTTCAAAAAGATCCATGTAATTGTAGTCCGTTGACAGGGGAGTCCACTGGTAGCCATCCAGTGTCCTGTTGATCGTCTGTCGGACAGCCCGGTAGGGATCAACGACGCCGTGGTCTTCCAGCCCGTCACTGGTTGCAATAATTGAATAGGCACCGAAGGTCTGCGACCACAGACCGAACACTAGATCTTCCGGCGTCAGTTCGTCCGGAAGACTCAAGTCACCGCGGGCGATTCCGTCGCGGACGATTCCGGCAACGATGCCCATGCAGCGACTCTCTGCAGCGTGCATTAACCTTCGGCGATTTTCTGAGGTTTTTTCCCAGATCGATGCTGCGCGGATCAGCTGTTCCACTCCAAAATGGTCGGGGTACAATCTCACAAATAACTCAGCGGCGACGCCGATCCCCGACAACCGTTGTCGCGGGGGACCGCCCTCTGACGCGGCTCGCACAAACATGTCTGTGCGCTGATCCATCGTTTGGATTGCCAGCGCGATGATGATTTCTTCTTTGCAGGGGAAATGGTTGTAGATCGTGCCCTTTGAGTATTCCAGCTCCGACGCAATGGCGTCCATGCTAAGGCCCAGGTACCCGCATTCGACCAGCATCCGCCGAGCCACATTGAGGACCAGCACCTCCCGGTCTTTGATTTCACGTTGTTTGCGGGTTAGTGTCTGCACTCTGCACTCTGCATTCTGCATTCTTGCATTTTATTGACGGTTCGTCAGAAAATAGTTCATTTTGTGACAATTCGTCAATGCAAGTATGCCATTGTCTGGGGATGGGTGCTGACCGCGCACCGAGAAGAATCAGCTGCCGCCCTGTTATTCACGTGCCTTCGCGGTTCTCAGACCAGAACTGCGGCACGTAGCAAACCGGTGGTTCAGCAGTGCAGCTCGTTGGCAGCCACTATTTCGCTGTCAACACCGATGCTGTCAGCATCGGCAACGTTGTCGCTGTCAACATCGACGCTGACAACGTGGTCGACAGTGCCATTCGGCACAGGCACATTTCCTCCACGCCGCAACTGGCAGAATCAACTCAACGGGTGACAATGAGTCAGTCCCCGTTTGACGCTCCCGGTGAGAAACCTGCTCTACGCCGAACCGCCGGAATTGCCGTTTCGGTTGTTCTTTGACGCGTTGTTTCCAGGCTTGCCACTTTTCCGGAACTTCTTATTGAACGGTCGTTTCCCAGGTCCGGATCGTTTTGGCCCACTTGGTTTGCCGCTTCGCGGTTTGGTACCAGGCCGATCGTCTGGCCGTTGAGCTGACTGGGGTTCCTCGCGGTACGGCCGCAACTGCAATGGCCGACCGGCCACGCGCGTTGTTTGCAATGCCTGACGGACTTGAGCCGGCATACCTTCGGGCAGGTCAATCGTGCTGTACGTGGAGTAAATTCGAATTGCCCCGATTGCCTCGCCGTCAATCCCGCCTTCGTTGGCGACTGCTCCAACGATATTGCCCGGCTTCACACCGTCCTGCCAGCCCACGGCAATCCGATAGCGATCCATTCCGGATTCCACAGGTCCTGATGAGGGATCACCCTGTCGGGGTCGTCGGTCACCGTGATCGGATCGCGACGGGCGGCCGCCATTCTCAAATCGCGAATTGTTGTGACCGCGATCCTCGTTGAACTCTCGACGATCCTTTCTGCCCTGCGGCAATTCCTCAACAAAGAACGGTCGTCCCTGCTGGCCCAGGTGCGCCAGTGCCGCGGCGATTTTAAGCATCGGGATTTCTGATTCACCGGCAAAGCGTTCGATCATGGCTTCGAACACTTTCAGGTCCTGATCTGCAGCGGTGTCTGCAATTTGCTGGACAAACCTTTTGACTCGTGCTGAGTTGATATCCTCAGCTGTCGGCAGATCAATCACCTCGATCGTCTGTCTTGTCGCGCGCTCAATCTGCCTCAATCGTCCTCGCTGAGACTTGCTGAGAAAGATGATTGCTTCACCCGTGCGGCCGGCTCGCCCGGTTCGTCCCACGCGATGAATGTAGGAGTCGTTGTCGTTGGGTGCGTCATAGTTAATGACGTGGCTGACGCGAGTCACATCCAGTCCGCGAGCTGCCACATCCGTGGCCACCAGAATATCCAGCTGACCTGCTTTGAGCTGTTCGATTGTCCGTTCGCGAACCCGTTGAGGCATGTCACCGTTGAGCGCGACTGTTGCCAGTCCTTCTCGTTTCAGCTGATCGGCAACCGTCACGGTGGCATCCCTGGTTTTGGTGAAGATGATGACTCCATCGGTTTCTTCGGCTTCCAGAAGACGCTTCAGCGCATCGATCTTGTTTCGCGGCGTGACGAAGATGGCTCGCTGGCGAATCGAGTCGGCCGTCATCGTCTTCTGTTTGATCGTGATTCGTGCCGGATTGTCCAGATACTGTTCCGCGATAGTGCGAATTGGTGCAGGCAGAGTCGCAGAGAACAGGGCAATCTGGCGTTCGCTGGGAATCTTTTCCAGGACGAAGCGGACATCGTCCAGGAATCCCATGTTGAGCATTTCGTCGGCTTCGTCGAGGACCAGGCAGCGCAGTTCGCTCAGGTCGAGCGTGCCGCGTTTGATATGGTCGATCACTCGTCCGGGCGTGCCAACAACGACATTGACACCACGCTTCAGCTGACGGAATTGAGAGTCGTAACTCTGCCCACCATAAATCGTGGTGACAGTGAATCCAGGCAGACATGCACCGTAGGTCGCAAACGAACCGGAAACCTGAATCGCCAGTTCCCGAGTTGGAGCCAGGACAAGGACCTGCGGTTTGCGCGAAGCATGCTTGCTGGTATCGATTCGCGACAGGATCGGCAGGGCAAACGCGGCCGTCTTGCCGCTGCCTGTTTGAGACTGAGCGAGAACGTCGCGGCCCGCCAGAACCAGAGGAATGATTTCCGACTGAATCGGCGTCGGCTGTTCATAGCCACCGTCCACGACGGCCTTGAGGACATACTCGTTCAGCGAAAGCGCCGCGAATCCGTTGATCACTTCAGGCGTCACCGGTTCCGCTGGCCCTGGTTCGTCGACGGCGGTCGCCGGCACAGAATCCACGACGACGTTTGATTTGACGGGTGGGACAACAGCCGTCGGTGTCGTGCGTGGTATGGGAATATGCACCTCAGATTCCTCGACGGGCGTGGCACCTGGAGATGATTCTGTTCGAGCGGCGTGCGTGAGTTCTTCCTGAACTGATTCGGTCGGATTCGAAGTTTCTTCTTCCGAGACAACCTGAAATGTCGTTCCCCGAACTGGTGCAACCGGGTCAGGCACAGCTGAGACGGGGGCCACCGGTGCCGTCTTCTGAACGGCTGCTGGCGGAACCGCAGCATCCTCGACCGGAACGACGGCGACTGGTGATTCCTGAACCGGTGATTCCTGAACCGGTGTGACTGGAATTGGTGTGACTGGAATTGGTGTGACTGGAATTGGAGGTGCCTGCGCAGATGAAACCAGTATTGTTACAGGCTGAATTTGTTCGGCGGAACCAAACGCCGGCACAGCCAGCGTTTTCTGAACTGACGCAGACGACATCGGAACTTCGTCGACGACTGGACTCTCGGCTGGAGTTTCGCGAACGGGTGGGACCAGAACCG
>JBDOMX010000252.1:660-6518 GCA_039831615.1 Planctomycetaceae bacterium | reverse complement strand
AAGTCACCTCGCCGGTCCCCCTGGAACCCCCTCGCATGAACCTGCGGCGGCGCGAACTGCAATGGGTACCGCTGTTGCCCGAAGTTCGCTTCGATGACGTCGCGTGGCTGGAACGCCAGCTCGACCGCATGCCACTGCTCAACGACCTGTTGATCAGTCAGGACCGGCAGCTGGCACTGACGCTGATTTCACTGGATCCCTCCGGTCGCGACATTGACACAACACGGGAACGCATCGAGGCGTTGCAGCATCTGCTGGAGCGACTGGGCAAACCACCTGGAACACAGGTGGATCTCACTGGTGTGCCGTCAATTCGCGTTGATGTGATTCGCAGTCTGATCAGTGATCAGATGATCATGACACCCTTGTCGGCAGCGCTGTTCATCGTCATTGCTTTCCTGATGTATCGCAGCTGGGAAGTGACAGCAATCTCTCTCTTGTCGGTGGTGGCGGCCGTGGGATTGACGTTGGGAATGATGGGCTGGTGCGGAATGACGTTCTCGATTCTCAGCAACATCGTGCCCACACTGGTGATGATTCTTGGTGCTGCCAACTGTGTACACATCATTGGTCGCCTGCAAATCCTGCTGGGCGTGGAAAACAGCGACGTTAATGAATGTGTCCGCGCGGTCATGAAGGAAATGTCGCGGACCTGTTTTCTCACGTTAACGACAACGGCGGTGGGGTTTGGAAGTTTGCTGATGGCCCATTCGGACATGTTGCAGCTGCTGGCCATCCAGTCGGCCATGGGAATGGTGTGCATCTATGTTTGTTTGATGCTTGTTCTGGCCCCAGGTCTGGCACTGACGGCTCGTCACTTGCAGGGTGCGCAGGCAGCGAACGTGGATTCTGAGACCTGTGCCCGGCGATCGAGCGGGTGGGACCGCCTTGGAGACTTCGTGTGCCGCTACGCCAAAACGATTATTGCCGTCCATTTGCTGGCGGCAGCGGCGGCAATCGTTGGTGCGTTGAACATGCAGGTGAATTCCTACATGTTTGAAACCTACGACAGTGATCACCCGGTGGTTGAGGTGACAAGGACGCTTGATGACAAAATGTCGGGCCTGATTACTCTCGAAGTGCAATTGCGGGCCGATCAATATGACCGTTGGTTTTCAGCCGACATGATCGCTGCCTGTCGGAAGATTCGTGACGAGATGCGGCAGGACGATCGCATTACGTTTACCAGAGATTATGTCGAGTTGTTGTCGGTGATTGATGACCGGATCCTTGCTGATGATCCTCAGACCGTTGAGTTGGGACTCAAACGGGTCCAGCGAATGCTGCCGCGAATCGATCGCCCGGAATTGACGGACGCGTTCCTGGCGACGGACGAAGCCAAAGCCCGCATCATGCTGCGTGTCCGCGACATTGGCAGCAGTCAGTTCAAGCGATTGTTTGCGGACGTGGACACTGTGCTCAGGCGGGAACTGCCGACCGATATTGGATTTCAGCTCACGGGCGACGCCTGGCTGCACACAGTTTGCATGGATCAGTTCGTGCGGGATCTGTTCTATTCACTATTGGCGGCATCGGGCATCATTTTTGTGCTTATTGGCCTGCTGTTTCGATCCGTCGCGACGGGGCTCGTGTCGGCGGTCCCGAATCTGTTTCCGCTGACCATGACGCTGGGCTACATGTATCTTCGCGGGTACGAACTCACAGCCGGCAACGTGATCGTGTTTGCGATCAGCCTTGGGATTGCGGTGGATGATACGGTCCACTTTCTGGCTCGCTATCGCGAAGAGGCGAAACGAGGAACGGATCCGCGCGTTGCTGTTTCTTCGGCACTGCGTTCCAGCGGGCGGGCGATTGTATTAACGAGTCTGCTCGTCGTGTCCGGTTTGAGTGTCCTGGTGTTTTCAGAATTCCTGCCGACCCGCCGTTTCTCCGAGCTGACAGCAATCACCATGATTGCGGCGCTGCCGGGGGATGTGATCTTACTCCCGGCGTTGTTGTCATTGTTAGGGAAGCGTCGTGCGACTTGAGTCGTGCTGCGCGATTCCTGATAGTTCTCAACAGGAATCCACGATGACGTTCGGATTGGTTGGATCGTGCGATTCGACGGCGTCTTGTGGGCTGTGCGTTGTCCCTGTGGAATTGCAAAACTCGGTGGACAGTGTCGACGATGTATGCGGTGTTCTTCATTCGTCAAACTCAACCCTGTTCGCCTCATCGATGATGTTTTGCAGGGTTGTGAAACACATACAACTGATTGATCACGACTCCATGGTTGCTTCCGCTCCCTCGGCCCCGTGCTCCACCGCAGCTGACATCCGCAGCCTGGATCAGTTGCGAGAATTTGTGCATCTCACGCTGTGTGGCCGTGAGAACCTGCTGGAATTCCATTTCCCGATGACTGAAGTGGAACTGACGAAAAACGGCACTCTGTGCGGGATTCAGTTTATCCTGCATGGACCGCGCCGCGTGAAGCTGGCGGCGGTGTGGGCCGCCGACCGCAACGAGATCCTGATGTACGCCGCCAACGGTCGCCGCTTTGGCCGAGTGAGACTTCCGAACCCGGTTGCCTGAGCCTGCGGTTCGAGATCAATCCGCGATCGTGGAAGCCCGGCTGTCCCGTGTCTGGGTGCATGGCCTCCGTGCAGTGCATCCGCTGGATGGAAGCGTTCTTGTGATTGAGTGTTCCGGCCGATGCAATCCTGTCTGAGCACAAACTCCGCGTCCCCTGTGAACTCTGTGGCTGAACGGCCCGGCATCTTTTTTTTGCCACGGAGGACACGGAGATCACAGAGGACAGATTCGATGCCGGTCCCCATTTCCGCACGTGGCACGACGATCCTGCCGTTTCCGAACGCCCATGTCATGGACAGGAAAGCGGGGAATTGGATCATGGGAAATCTAGTCTCACATTGAACTTTGACGTAGGATTGATGTGAGACTGACGATTTGATCCTCCTGGACACCATTCCATGCGCACCTCCAATCCGGCCTTTGGCGAGAATGTTCTCCGTGAGATTTCGTTTGCGGACGAGTCCACGACCATGACCGTCAACGGCATGGTCACGAAGACGCTGATGGCGCTCACTGCGCTTATGCTGACCGCCGGACTCGCATGGATCCAGTTCGAGAAAGGCGGATACGGAGCTGTGCAGGCCTACCTGTGGGGTGGACTGGCGATTGGGCTCGTGACATCAATCGCGACCTGCATTAAGCCGATGTGGGCCCCGTACACGACTCCGGTCTACGCTTTGGCGGAAGGTGCCTTCCTGGGGTCGCTGTCCGCGATCATTTCAGCTCAATATCCCAAGGTGAATATTGTGTTTCAGGCCTGTTGTCTGACGTTTGGAACACTGTTCGTCATGCTGATTATCTACCAGACAGGTGTGATCCGGGTGACCGATCGACTTCGAGCAGGAATCACGGCAGCGACTGGAGCAATTTTCCTGCTGTATCTCGTGTCGTTTGTCCTGGGATTCTTTGGCGTATCGATTCCATTCATCCATGGCAGCGGCTGGCTGGGAATCGCGTTTAGTCTGTTTGTCGTGGGGCTGGCGGCATTCAACCTGTTGCTGGACTTTGACATGGTCGATCGTCTGGTCGCTCAACGCGCACCGAAAGCCATGGAATGGTTTGCCGCCTTTGCCCTCATGGTGACATTGGTATGGCTCTACCTGGAAATCCTCCGACTGCTGTCAAAACTGCAGAGTCGTCGGTAGTGCAGTTTTCGAGAACTCGGAGAAGGTTCCGGCTCCTGGACTGAATGGATACTGGGCGCACGTGCTAACCCCGATTATTCACGGAGGCCGGACGCACGTCACAAGTGTTGCCGGAACGGCGCAAACCCCTCGCATAGCAAACCGCAGAGTGCGAGCTTGAGGATGAACAACAGCGCGACCGAAGTTTCGGCACAGCAAAGGTTCGTTGGGTCCGGCCTACATTTGGCATGAATGATTCGGGCTACAGCGTATTACGCTGACTCGTGGCCGCGGCGGCAGTTCCAGAGCCCATGATCCATGGCCCCCGCGAGCCAGAACCCGCCACGACGTGTCGAAAAATGCTCTAACACCGTTGCGCCGCGAAAGGGAGGCCGGCACGTCGTTGCCACGCGAGTACAGATTGCGCGGGCTTGGTGCACGACAGTGAGCCAAGCCCCGTTTGGCTCACTGTTCCCTGTTACAACCGATGCTGGCAGCATCCGCAACGTAGTCGACACTGCCCGCGTCGACAGCCCCGTTCGAGCGGGTCGGCACTGGACTCTCCGGTGCCGCCCCGGTCAGTCTGCAATAAAGCCGTGGTGCAGGCCCATGTAGTATGGGAGCAGGAAGACGGTTCCGCATGCAAGAGTTTGCCCACCGCCACCGGTGTTCGGTTGCCACGGACTGTAGTTCCAGTGACTGAAGTGGCATTCGTCCACGGGGATCACCTTTCCATTCGTGCGGAATTGGCGACTGCTGGTTTCAATGCTCGGTCCAGGCAGTTTCACGAGATCAATGCGGTGACTGTTGCTGTGAGCCCAGTCAAAACGATCCAGGGGAAAGCGGCGGAGAGTGTCCGCTGAGTCAGCCAGCCAGCCAGCCGCCGGCGACATGGGAGTCGTCCCCCACTGATTCGTATAGATTTCATCCTGGCTGACAGCCGCGTAGCAGAAATTGAAGAAGGGATTCAATTCCGGACGTTCGAGTCTCCAGTACTGCCAAAACGAGAACAGGTACCGCATCCGCAGTTTCGGATCCGGCTCATACTTCAACAGGTTGTAGTAGGCCATGAATGCCATTTCATCATCCGACTGATTGCCGCTGCCAATCCCAACCTGAATCTTGGGGACGAGCACGTTTTGATGGTAGGAGTGTTCGTCACGGAGTGACTGAGCAACATCCAGATAATGACTGTCGCCCGTCACATGTGCGGCCGTTGCGAGATACGACAAAATACTGAGTGAATTGAGTCCTCGCTCCATCGACCAGCGAATGTCGTGGTTGAGTGAAGCGGGGCTGTAGTCTGCCCATCTTGTTGGTCCGGCGTGGTCATACAGCCTGAAGTCGTGAGAAACCAGGTGGTTGATGTTGTCGCGCACGATTTCGCGAACGCGTTCCTTCTCGTCTTCGGTGTCGGCAACAAGATCGTAATAGAGGCCGTAAAAGAAATAGTGGCCGTCAAGTTCATCCGAACTGGTGTCGCTCTTCCAGTAGTATTTGCCGTCTTCCGTTGTGGGCCAGCGAGGCGTGTAGGCTCGCCACATGCGGTCTTCTGTCTTCTGACGCTTCTGTTGCCATTCCAGTGTATAACCTGCCCTCTCATTCGGATCAGGCTCCGTGGTGGGCAGGACCGTTCGGGCAATGAAGCCTCGTGGCGCCGGATTTGAGCCCCCTCGCGGCGCGATACTCAGGAATCGGAGCGCCTCAAAGGCCTGTTTTGCCCGTCGTTTGGCCTTGGGATCCTTGTTTGCGGCCCAGGCAAAGCATTCCCCCGCGCCGTACATGGAAGTCCACAGACCGTCGTTGTCGTTGTCGTGATGCGTCAGTTTCGACTTGTCGCCAGGTGCCTTTGAGCCAGCTTCAATGACGTAGCCGAATTCGGTGCGCCGATTGTATTTGTCGATCTCATCCTCGTAGAACGTCGCTTTTTCAGCCAGAGTGGATTGCACGAAGCGAATGTGTGACAGCCCCCCATCGGTGGCAATCCAGGCACTTCCATCCTCAGCCAATGCGATCGAACGCACCGTGTCGTTTGGGAGCCAGCGTTGTCCCTGTCGGTAGGCCCAGTGTTCGCCATCGAATCGGACAACTCCTTTTGTTGTTCCCAGCCACACGACGCCGTCTTTCGCGGCTGCGGCGCAGGTGAAGTCAGTGAAAGGGACCCCGTCATTTCCGTCAAACAGCGTCCATTTCCCATCTTCA
>JBDOMX010000252.1:0-650 GCA_039831615.1 Planctomycetaceae bacterium | reverse complement strand
TTCAAGTCGCCCCACGCCCTGACGATCGGCGAACCAGAATCGTCCCGGCCCGTCGCGTACCACGACTGGATGCTGTGGGAGCCACGAGCGGAGACCATCGATCACCGCAGAACTCGCGTGTGCGGCCGGGATTCGATCGGACCAGAGTCGGCCGGCAGCGGATCCCCGGCCATCGCTTTGATCCGCCGCGTGCGCCGACGTATCACGGCTCAGATCTCGTCCCGCCGGCGGGACGCTTGAAGCGGTCCAGCGACGGCTGTTCGGTTTTAACACGGCCCAGCCGGACTCTGTTTTGGCATAGACGCTGCCCTCGTCATTGATCTGAACGTCAGCGATCACGTTGCCGGGCAGTCCATCGGCGATGGTGTGGAATATCGACGTCTCCTGCGGAAACGTCCCGATGCTGAGCGGCTCGGCCGCATCGGCGCTGGTCACTGTTGCCAGGAGCAGGAATACCACCATAGGGATACTACGCATCGATCTTGTCTCTCAACTGACCAGGGAAATGCCAGGCACCAAGTGGTGTTGTGACCTGATGGAATCACAGTGTGGATTCTCACGCGATTCGATGCCAGTGCGCAGCCTGCAGAAAGAGCTCTGCAATTGAAATCAGGACGACGTGAGTCGAGTGGTCGATCAATGCGTCGAGT
>JBDOMX010000487.1:0-6531 GCA_039831615.1 Planctomycetaceae bacterium | reverse complement strand
TCTTCGGAGGGCGGCATGATTCCAATGTTGTCCAGATCAAGCCACCGTCGGACAAAGTGACTGACGAAGCGATCCGACTTCGGATCGGCGAGCAGGCGGGTCATCTGTGCGTCCAATTGAGACTTCAGTTTACCTTTCGAGGCCAGGTGCAGAAGCGTCCTGTCCGGCGGAGAAGACCAGAGGAAATACGTCAACCGCGAAGCCAGGGCGTGATCATCAAGTTCTCCCTCGCCTTGCTGCAAATACAGGAAACCAGGCGAGCAAAGAATCGTCTGCAGCCCAAGTTGGAGTGCCTTCAGCGGTTCGACACCTGCTTTCAGCTTTGCGGAAACGAGCGACTGGATCGGCGCCAATTCTCCCGCAACCGGTGATCGTCGGAATGCCGTTTCGGCAAAAGCGGCGATCCTCCGAGCAATGGTTTCCGTATTCAGATCTTCAAGCTTCAGATCGCCATAGAGCGTTCGATGACCCGCCGTGGGCCAACTTTCGATATGCGGACCTTCGAGTTGAATTTCCCAGATTCGCAGGCGAGGTCCCTTGTAAGCTTTGAGCACACCGTAAGATCTCTCCATGCCGGGGTTCAATTCCGCGAAGGGCTTGAACTCCTCCCGATCGGGCATCTTGCTGAGTAGCCGGACCATTCGCTTCGCGGCGATTGGCCCGTTACGAAAACGAACCTCGGGCTCATAACCAGCGTCCATGTAAACATCCCATTCAAACCATCGGGGCTCCTCATTGGTTAATTCAATCCGGGCGAGAGAAGTCATTTTCGAAACACTCCCCGTGCTTTCCACACTGCCTTTGCGATCCACCGAAGCCAGTTCCATCACAAGGGGATCACCGTTTCTGAAATCTCCCAGCGTGTCTCCGTAATCATGTGTTCGACCAACAGCGGCGGCTCGCACACGCACGGTGTAGTTTCCGCTTCGAGTGAGTCCGCCCTGACGAACCAAAGGCAGGAACCCGATATGACCACCGCGATAATGCCGGCCATACATGTCGGTGTAAGGCGTTTCCGGGGTGAACCGGAAGCGGTCCAATTGAAACAGTTTGGGCAGGCCCTGGGAATCCTTTCCGCCGAAGTAAAACGGTGACTGCTGGGTATATGTTTTGGATTCCGGACGCTCTCCGAATTGAGTGGCCCGGCGAATCGCTTCTTCAGCCGCGACAATGTAGTGGTCCAGCAACATCCCCGAAGTGACGAGGCCGGCTCCGTTGTTGTCGAAACCATCGACCTTCACCTCCGCCGGAAAATCTTCCGCCGGATTCCAGACCTCGACATTGAGTCCCAATAAATCCCCGATCGTCTGCCGATACTCCCAGGCATTGAGTCGACGCAGCACACTGTGCCCGCCTGTGTCACTGAATTCCACATGTGCGGTGGTGATCTTTTGAGTCAGACGATCGATCATTTTTGCGCGCTCATCCGCGCTCGGCTGCGGCTCATCTTCCGGCGGCATTTCGCCGAGATTGAGCTGATTGACAATTTCCTGATACCGCTCCAGATCCGCAAGACTGCCAATTCTCACAGGCAAGGTGTCCAATCGCCGATCGCTCTTCTGGTTCTCGCTGCCGTGGCAACGAATGCAATGTGTCCTGAGGAAGGCTGATGTCTGATCGTCGGCGTTGGCGATCGAAGTCGATGCGAGTAGGAGGGCGAGTGTGAGGAAGGAGGAAGGATTTGTCATTAGTTATTTTTCATTTCTCATATGTCGTTGGGTGCGCGGTCGGTTGAGGAATTACCGAGTTTATTTTTGTTTTGCTGTCTTCACGGATGCGTTAAGGATACGGCACAACTGCTCGTTTTCGTCGATGAGATCGTTGAGCAACTCTGGCTTCATGAGTTCAGCACGGCAGATCATTCGCAGCCAGACACAGCTCTCATTCAGTTCCTTCAAAGCAATCTTCAGCTTGTGAACAAAATCGGCATTGCTCTCAGCGCCTCGCGCTTCTGCATAATTCGGTGCGGGCGATGTTTCAGATCGCAACAACTGATTTGCAATGTGCTTACCAGCAGGCGACTTCGGCAAGGCATCTGCCACCTTGATAACGCGCACCGCGAAGTCAATCAATCGATTCTCAACTCGCTCGATCGATCGGTGTCTCCCATAATCCTTCCCAATAGCAAATGGGAGATGACAAATAACTAATGACAAATCATTTCGTTCTCCTGGCAATCAGCCAAGCTCCATCGGTGAGAACGTTCCGGTGCTCTTTCCGAAATGATTCGACTCCACCCCGAACCAATGCAGCGTTGAAAGCCATAGGTTCGCCAGCGGCACACGCTGGTGGTCTTCCTTCGGGCACATGAGATGGCCCTGATGTTTGATACCACCTCCGGCAAGGATCACGGGCAGATCCCTGTTGCTGTGTCTTGAGCCATCGCTCATGCCACTGCCAAACACGATGAGCGTGTCGGCGAAAATCTGTGCTTCCTTCAGCTGGGTGATGAAGTTGCTGAGCTTGGTAGTAAAGAAGGCCTCGATCACCTGCAGCTGCCCGACACGGTCCTCGGACTTACTGTGGTGCGAAAGTCCGTGGTAACTGCCGAGATCGAGCTCGGCGGTCCTGAAACCGATCGGAATCTCAAGCGTTGCCACGCGGGTCGAATCCGTCTGCAAGGCCAACGCGATCAGATCAAACAGGAGCGCCATCTCGTCGATATGTCTTCGCTCTTCATCAAGCACGTCGTCGATCGGCGATTTCGGTTTCGGGCGATCGAGCCATTCGCTGGACATCTGCAAACGTCGCTCCACATCGCGAACCGAGGTCAGATACTGGTCCAACTTATCCCGGTCCGGCGCGTTTAGCTTTCGATTCAGGGCCCCGGCCGAATCACGCAACGCATCGAGCACACTGGAGCGATGCATCAGCCGAATTCGTTCGGCATCGCGCTCGCCCTTATCCGAATCAACAAAGAGTGCCTGAAACAGTCGAGCGGGATTGTTCACCGGCGGAATCCGCACTCCGGACCGAGTCCAACACAACGAAGTCCCCTCTCCAATACCGGTTGTGATAGACGAGAACCGCGTAGCGCTGCCGACGTGTTCAGCCGCGGCTTGATCGAGAGTGATGTTCTTCTCAGGAAAGCCAGCTGCTTCCTCTTTCCTGACACTGCTCAAAAACCCATGAACGGCTTTGTGCCCACCGTTGAGTGCGTGATCCAGGTTTGAGAACACACTGAAGTCGTCGCGATGTTGCTCCAGCGGCTTGAGCGTGGATGTGGGAGTGTAATCCTTACCGACCTCTTTCGGAAAAAAGTTGCCCGGGTAAAAACCAAGGTGATTGCCAACGCAAACCAGACGCCGCGGCGAATTGCTGGCGTTGGTAGAACTGGCGGCGTAGCTCTCGAAGATCGGGAGCGACAGAGTCACGCCCATCCCCTGGAGGAATCGTCGGCGCTCGAGTTTGGATTTCAGTTTCATGTCGGATTTCTCTACTGGTTTCAAAGCTGCTCTGTTTCCACGAGCACGCGAATCTGATCGAGATGCACGCTGCAGTGGAGTTTCAGATTCAAGGTGAATCGGTCTTTGGAAAGGAATATGCGATCTCTGCCCGCCCCCGGCCGTTTGATCCTTAATGGCGTCTCAATTCCGCGGCCGGGAAATTCATAATGCGATGCTTCGGAGCCGAAGACCAGGTCCGTCTGAGCGAGATGGTCTGCGTTCCAGATGATGCCAGAGATCGGATGACTGAATGTTATCGCGCCAGTCAGGACTTCCTTTACGTCGGGGTCCCGATTCGCCGGGTTGAATTGCAGGAGGTACGAACGCACCGTTTTTCCTGCCGCTATCGTATACCCTTCATTCTCCTGCTCGCGAAGAAGTTCTCCCGGTTGAACGGAATCCACACTGATCGGCTGTTTCAGATGAATGCTCTCCACTTCAGCGAAGACAATGATGTCGTTGTCATCCCGATGCGTGGTCAAATCCCACGGTGGCCCGGGCCGAACAAACCGCATGGAGCCAGTCGTCTTCGCAACTCCCAGGGCGACTGGCCAGACACGCTCATAAGTACTGACGTCAAACGGAACACTGGCAATGAGTTTTCCTGCTCCGCCGCGAACGGCCTCGCCCTCCATGATCAAGTTGGACCGACTGTGGTTGCAGAAGCCTCAGACACTGTCGCAACGCGGAGAGATCATCACTTCGCCCACTGTCTTGGACATCGGCCATCGCCTCGCCAATACGTAGCCGTAAGGCGTGACTGTACTTCTCGAGATTCCTTGATTCCCGCCGCTGACGCTCCAATTCAGTGAGAATGAAATGCTTGCAGATCACACACAGCCAGACGCCGAAATCCCGTTCAATCTGGAATTCATCCAGCTGCTCATAGGCTCGGATGAACGTCAGCAGCACAACGTCCTGTGCGACGTTGATATCGGGCAAACGGTGAGCCGCGTACCCGAGCAGTATTCCCTGATACTGCCGTACAACGGCTTCGTAGGCATCGAGATCGCCGTCCCGAATCTGATCAATCGTTTCCTGTTGCATTCTGCCAGTCTTCTGAGAAACAAGGCGTTTTCAAGAGTAGGGTCGAATCTGGCGTTTGTCACAAACTTCGTGAATAAATTCTGCGGATGAACCAGCTTTCGACGTTCCGGAGCGCAAACCGAGTGCCAAACAGGTCGCAATCCTGTGCGTTGGCCGCGTCGAAACGAGCCACAACCAGAGCCTTCAGTTCACTGTTATCTTTCAGGTTGATGGCAAACTGAAACTGTCCTGAACGTGTTCTCTGAATCGTGGTTTCGATCTGCGGTGGATCAAAATCATCAAGACTGACATCGTCGGCTAGATATCGTGAAGACATTAACAATCGGGCATTGTCTATGGAGATGCCGACCCGCCTTGATCGAGGGGCTTTCGGATCGAAGTTGAATCGTATGTTTCGGAAGCCGCCCCCCATGATATTGTTTGCGGAACGGCGGTTGTCATGCGGGAGTCCCAGCGCATGACCGAGCTCATGAGCCACTCCACCGATGCCATTCTCCACGAACTCAAACACTGGTGCGTTATGTCCTTGAACGACAAAAGACCTTCGCCCAGGCACTGGAGTCCTGTCAAGAAACAATCGATGCTGCTTCTCAATGGATGTCGCACAAAACATGTCTTGCAGGATCCACGCTGAATACGCGGCGAATCCACCTTCAGGAGAGTAGAGTGAGGCACGACCAATGTGTCCCGGCCAGGCATACTCCGCCGGTCCGGCTTCCCATGTTTCTGGAAAGATCAATGTCGTGCGTCGAGCCGGATCATATTCATGCTCCCGAATGTAATCCGCAAGACGCTTCAGCTGTGTCCCATCCTGCTTCTGCCAGCCTGTATTAAAAAACGCAGCCGGTTGGTCGGCTCGAACCAGATGAATTCGAATATCGTCGCCATCACGTTCAAACGGCAGGCGGTCCATCCGATGCCGTCTCAGCGAAGCACTGGTCCGGTACAGTTCCTCAACATACGCCAATACGACCCGAAGTTTTGCTTCATAGGCCTCGATCGGCTCACGATCTGATGGCACAAAGTAAATTACCCGAACCTGATAATCATCAAAGTCGACTGCATGCTTCGGCAACGCGGAGCGTGGCACCCATTTTCCTTTCGCACTCCAGCGCTTCCAGGGGCCGTCGGAACTTCTTCTTAGCTCCCCGTGCTCATCATGCAACCGCGTCCAGAGTCCATTCGCCGGATTCCGCAATGTGATGCTGTCGGCTGTTCTGCCTACCTCAATATTGAGTACAGTCTTCGAGTTTCCGAGATGGACCACCCACTTCTTGTCCGCCACATGAGTAAACCATGACCTGCCGGTTCCCCCAGTATATTCCCAGACCTCTCTATCGTCCCCGCCGTGAAGCTTAGAAGACTGCAACAAACTTAACATCACGCCACACATCACCAACACGACAACACATCCTTGCTTCCACGTTCGCGTATTCGATGGCATCGAGATCATTCCAGGTAATTCGAAGGGGCGCACCGCCACGTGAAACCCGCAGTTCATTTGATGTTCAAGCGCACGAGAGGAATGGCGACTCCGTGATGAGTTACGCCACAATCTGCGCGCATGTCAAAAACTCATTGGATTCTCAGCTCAGCAGATTCGACGATTCTTCTCGGTCAGGCACACCTCGCCAAATGACGGCGGATTCCGACAAAAGGTATAGTCCAGATGACACGAAATTCGTGCGTCATCAAACGTATGGGAATTCGGGAACCATGGTATCAAACGGTCCTTTCCTGGCGTGTTTCACTCACCGACAGGCAGTCGGGATGATCCGGCATCTTTGTTGCCGGTCGCAGGCCACTCTGTTGTTGACAACTGTGTGCAGTCGGAATACGAATGCACACATAGGTCACGCCCTCGAATGGCACGTAGTTTTATGTAAGTCCCTTCAGGATATCGCGTTTGAGTTCGTGCCTGGGCTTCATCATTCGATCGTATTTCTTTTGCCTGCGTTTTCGATGGCGAGGTTCGAAACGATCAGGGCGGTCAGCAACGCGGTGAGTTGCGACAGCGTCGATTAGCTGTTGGTAGATG
>JBDOMX010000971.1:0-6542 GCA_039831615.1 Planctomycetaceae bacterium | reverse complement strand
CACTTCAATTCGATCTGGCAGGATCTCCCACAATGGCCATGCGTGCAATCCGAAGTTTTGGCCGCGCAGTCATACGCAATGAAAGAACGCATTCCGGTCAAACGAGCGTTCAGCTTCACCGGCGACCTGAAGGTCTATGAAACGTGTCCTCGTCAGTATCAGTTTTTCCGTGAGTACGATTTCACGCCATCTCGATCGGCGGTGATCTTCTTCGGTCTCTTGGTTCATCAGACGATCGAAGAAATACATCGCATCGCTCTTGACGGAAAACTGGGCACGTTGAACGAGGAGAAGATCCGGGTATTATTTGATCGCACATTCACTTTTCTGATGCTTGCAGACGTGCGACCTATTGGCGAAGCGGCACGAAAGGGGGCATTTCGTCAAGTGATGAACTACTTCAATCAGAACCTCAAGGAAATCGACCGGGTTGTCGAAACCGAAGTCGATGTGTCGGTCGAAAAGGACGGATACATCCTCACCGGTACGGTTGATCTGCTGATGGGCGGTGATGGTAAGTTGGAACTGCTCGACTTCAAGACATCTCCGAAGCCAATCAGCTCGCCTGAACTACTCGCAAGCTACGAACGGCAGCTTTGCACCTACGCTCACATTCTGGAGCGGCGTTACAAAACGCGACCGGATAGGCTTCTGCTCTATTGGACTGCTGAGCCAAAGAGAGAGCACGCGGTGATGGAGTTTCCGTATCGTCCCGAGTTGTTCGATGACGCTGGACGGCACTTTGATGAAGTCGTGGCAAAGATCAAGGACAAGAACTTCACCATCATTGCCCCACCTGAATCAGGCATTTGTAAGGAATGTGATCTGCGACCCTATTGTCTGGCGGAGGGAACAATCAGATGAGCACGATAACCAACGAACTGGATTACGGCGTCGACTATTTTGGGTTCCTTGAAACCGTCCTGCGGGATCTCAAAGGCTTCCGTACGCTCGCGCACGAGTTAATTCAGAACGCAGATGACGCTCCAGGAACGTCAAAGCTGACGTTTGACATTCGCGACGATGCACTGGTCATCGAAAACGACGGTACTTTCGCCGACTGCGGCGCTGTTGAGGAACGAGACTGCCCCTGGCTAACCGACGCTGACAAGAAACGGACTTGTGACGTTCATCGGTTTCGTCGAATCGCCAGCGGAGGCAAGCGAGTCGAAAGTGACACGATCGGAGCCTTTGGAATCGGCTTCATCAGCGTGTATCAGATTACAGATAAGCCGGAATTAATTTCCGCCGGTCGACATTGGGTGGTCGACGCTGAGAATCAGAAGATTAAGCCATGCAATGGATGCGTTGAATGCTCGACGGTGGGATCCACCGGGACCCGGTTCGTTCTTCCGTGGGCTCGGAACCAGGATAGCCTCTTACGACAACGGCTTCGCGTTGAACCCGTCACCAACGATTCTCCTGAGTTGCTGCTCACGGAGCTTCAACCAGGCATTCCGCTTGCAATGCTTTTTCTCAAAAGGCTGCGACAGTTTTCGTTGTGTCGCAATGGCAAGCAGATCAGAACCTACGAAACTGAAGTCGACGAAAAGAATGACTGCCTGATCGTTTCAGATGGCGACGACAGCACGATGTGGCATCTGTTTCGGGGCAACTTCGACGTGGATGCAGCCGAGCTCAGGACAAGGCACGCAGGCAGAATCGAAGACAAGCGTAGAGCGAACGTCACGATTGCAGTTCCGGATGAACCGATCGATGACGGCGTCTTCTGTGCGTTCTTGCCAACGCAGTACCGAACCGGGTTGCCGTTTCACATCAACGCCGACTTCTATCCCACGAGTTCACGTAAGGAGATTGTTCTCGAATCGGACTATCAGTCAGAATGGAATCGTGCCGCCGTCACCGCCGCCGCAGAAGCAGTGGGTCACAACGTGGAGCGGCTTCGCGGAGCAGTTGGTCACAAGCAACTGTGGAACATCTTTCAGGCGGTTGAACAGGTCGGCCGTGAAGCGGAGCGTGGCACGAAAGATACGAGTCTTGGATCCTTCTGGGCCAACCTGGAAACGTCGCTGCATTCGTCTGCCATCGTCTACACGAGCCGCAAGAACAACAAGTGGTGTGTCCCTCGAAACAGCGTTTACCTTGAAGGCAAGGAGGAGTCGACGGCGACATCCGTATTGAACGATCTCGGTTTCAACGTCGTTCATGATGACCTCCGTTTCGCTCAGAACCTGCTGCTAAACAAATCCGTAGGGGTTCCGATCCTGAAAGCACTGAATGTTGCTGAGGCTCTTCAGGCAAGAGGCTTGACATCCAAGACGCAGCCGGCTGACCTTCCGGGCTTTCTTCAAGGCGAAAAAATGGCAATCCTCTGCCAGGAAGTCGCCACGCTGCTCACGCATTATCAGCGTCGCTCGAAAGACGAATTGAAGCCTGCAATCGATGAACTTGGAAAGTGTGCGATTGCCGAAGCACGTGATGGAGCGTTCTGGCCATGCGGTCAGGTCTACCGAGCCGATTCAGAAACGATCGCACTTTTTTCAACGGTCTGTCCCTCGATACCGTTTTTGGCGGATGGTCAGAATGATGAGCTTTTCGACCTGGTCTGTCCCGTATTAGACGCTGAAGCTGCGATTGCAGGACTGCAAAGTGCCCACGACGAATCGGCCGAAGAAGAGGGCATCACGTTTGATTCTGCTGAATTGATCCAATGGTTCTCGCAACGCATTCACGAATTACGCCTGAAACCATCGCTGGTCGGTCCGTTACGTGCTTTGCCGATCTATCCCACGTCATCCGGTCCTCGGCCGTTGAATGTGTTGTCGCTGCCAGGTGACTTCACGGACCCGCTAGGTCTGGCTGACGTTGTTGACCTCGACGCGTTGGGCGGTCGTCGCGAGTTCCTTAGCGAACTCAAGGCAAAAGAACTCACGTTTGAAACGTATGCGACTGACCACGTACCGCGTGCGTTCGAGGACGATACCGTTTCCGTTGAGAAACGTCGTCGCGCGATCGCGATGCTCGCACGTGAACACGGTCGCATTGAGGGAAATCAGGGCGTTCGTGAAGCGCTGCAGAACGCAGACATCGTTGAGTGTCAGGACAACCTGTTCCGCAAACCTAGTGACGTTTACTTTCCGACTGAGACAGTAGCAGAGGTTTTGGACGGGAAAGCTCAGCTCGCTCTGCTGCCGAAGTGCGACAACCTTGAGTCAATTCGGTCATTCTACCGATGGCTGGGTGTAGCGCAAAAGCCCCGACTTGCAGACATCACCGATCGAATTGACGCATTGGTTAGTGATCCTCCGACAAATGAGTCCATTGCCGCCATTCGAGTACTCTTTCAACACCTTGGCGACAGGCTTGGTGAGTCCAATGCTGAGCGACTGCTCAGTCCGTTGCGTGACAAAGAGTGGTTGCCGGCCAGAGACGATCGAAAACAGTGGTATCAGCCGTCTGAGTTGTTCGCGGACTTTCAAAGGTATCTGTTTGAATCGCAGGTTGACTTCATCGACGTTTCGCAGCCCATCCAACGCAACACGGACTTATTGAAATTTTTCGGGATCAATACAGCTCCGGAAACCAAACACGTTGTCGGGCACCTGCTTCATTGCGCTTCAGAAGGTACAGCAGTCCACAAAGAAATTTACGTATTTCTTGAGAACAAGGCGGAGGATCCGGAGATCGATCGACTCGTGGATCAACGGTGTCTTCACCTGCCTAAAGTTGGTCAGTGGGTAACTGCTCGCGAGGTCTTTTGGGAAGAGATCCCATTTGGCCGATTCCGCTTTCAGCTTGGAGACGAATATCGAAAGTACAACGAGTTGTTCGGTCGTCTTGGCGTTCGGCGAGCACCCGATCACAGTGATGCCCTCGATGTTATCGAGAGCATCAGCAAGACGTTCGGCAAGCAGATCAGCCAAGCAAGTCGAGAGCTGGATGATGATGCTCGCGGCGTCCTGTCGCGGTGTTGGGAGATGCTTGAACATGCAATGAATGAGGACAAAATCGACGCGGGTGATCTCACGAAGCTTGAGGGCAAAGAGGTCATCTGCAACACCGCCAATTTGCTGTACCGGCCCAGCTGGATGTTCTTTGATGACCGAGCGGGCTTGGCCGACAAGTTTGCGGTGATCACACAGAATGCGATTCAGCGGCCGCAGGGTGCCTGGCGAGCTATGGCAGCCGCGGGTGTCAGGCCACTCAGTCAGGCCGTCGAATCGCAATTGGTCGAGTGCGTGAATCCGGTGGATGAAGCATCCATTCTGGCGAGGGCGACCGATCGCATTGACCAGCTCAAACGCGTGCTCGATTTCCATCCTGACGGCGTGACAGACAACCTCGACCTGCTGTCAGGCCTTGGTTTTCGGCGGGTTGACGAATTGCAGGTGCAGTACACGCTGAAGATATTTGGAAAGGAGTGGCGGGCAGAACGCGAATCCATTCATGCCCACTACCTGCGTGAAGATGGAGTGCTCTACTTCGTGCTTCGCAATGGCAAACCGCCGTGGCCGGCGGTGGCTCGTGAATTGGCAACGATTCTGTGCCCGGATTCGGAACCGGGGAACATCGCGTCATCTCTCAAGGATGTCCTTGCCGCCGACAGCTATGAAGACGCCGTCAGCATTCTCGATGAGCTGGGAGTTCCCAGACTCGCCGACGCGGCGGATGGGGCCGGCATCAGCTCTGGTGTCATTGACGGTTTGGGTGATGATTTTGAAGTCGATGATTTCACTCCGTCAGATGTAGGCGAACCCGAGCCGGATGAATCCGAGACCAATGCCCCATTGAATGCCGCCGATGCCATCGCAGGAATCCTGGGCCCGGATGCAACAGAACCGACACCGCCACCATCGGAGCTGGATAAACCCGAACATGCCGCCGGTGGGACAGGCAGTGTATCCGGCGGCCATGGTGGAACGAGTGAGGGAAACCGAGGCGGAACTAGAACTGGTGGAGGCACCGGAGGTACGAAGTCCAAGCCAACAAAACGCAAGGGGCATGCTCGTTTACGAAGTTACGTGATGCCGGATCGAGACGGTGCAGGCGATGGCGATGCGGAAGGCCATGAGAAACGATCAGCCATCGATCAGGCAGGGGTTGCTCGGGTATTGGAGTTTGAAGCTGCTCAGGATCGCACACCCAAAGAGATGCCTCACGAGAATCCCGGTTACGACGTCGAATCGACAAACGGGAGTGGCGGCATCGAGCGATACATCGAAATAAAGTCGCTGTCGGGTGACTGGGGCGACTTCAATGCAGGACTGACCGACACACAGTTCAGCAAGGCGATCGAGCTGAAGGAGCGGTACTGGCTCTACGTCGTCGAACGGGCTGAGCAGGACGATTTTCAAATCCATCGCATTCAGGATCCCGCGAGCAAAGTGAATCAGTTTCTGTTTGATTCCGGCTGGCAGGGTGTAGCGGAAGAGGTGGCCGGCGGTGATACGCCGCAGGTAGAGACAGGACTCGTCTCCAGACAGATAAACACTGGCACTGACGAATGACCAATATTCACTCAGCCAAAGTGGCGTCGTCAGGTCCCTATCTTGTTTGTGTCAAGAAATGCCTTGCTGCACTTCAAACAAGCGGCTGGACGGCAAACAAGTGAAACGAAATTGGCAGTTAGGCTCGAGTCGGTTAGGAGAATCTGATACGCTAGATGACGTCAACGTGAACACGAAGGAAAACACTTGTCTGCAGAAAAACACAACGTACCTCTCTCGGTCGCCAGCCTCTTTTCCGGCATCGGGGGAATTGAACTCGGACTTAGCTCATCCGGGCATCACACTGAGCTTCAATGTGAAGTCATGGACGCTGCTCAAGCTGTGTTGCGAAAGAGATTCCCTGACACGCGGCTGGAGCAGGACGTCGCAACTATGAAGTATCTGCCAAGAGTTGACATGGTTGCAGCAGGTTTTCCCTGTCAGGATCTTAGCCAAGCAGGACAAACAAAGGGAATTCGCGGCAAGCAGTCATCGTTGATCGATTATGTATTTGAACTCATCGGGAAGCGGAAGAGTGAAAAGCCTGAATGGTTGATGATAGAAAATGTTCCGTTCATGCTACAGCTGGACCGAGGACGGGGCATGAGGCATTTGACTTCCCAAGTGGCTCGCCTCGGCTACAACTGGGCCTATCGCGTCGTCGATGCGCGGGCGTTCGGCTTACCACAACGCAGACGCCGCGTGATTTTTCTGGCTTCGCTCTCAAACGATCCACGCGAGGTCGTGCTCGCAGAAGACATTGACTATTTGCCTGAGTTCGATGCCGCTGCTGAGGCCTGCGGCTTCTATTGGACCGAAGGAAACACGGGGCTTGGCTGGACCGATGACGGCGTGCCGACATTGAAGGGTGGCTCAGGCCTGGGGATCCCCTCTCCACCAGGAATCTGGCTCCGCAATTCTAATGAGATCGTGACGCCAGATATTCGTGATGCAGAAAGACTGCAGGGTTTTCCTGTCAATTGGACACTGCCAGCCATGGAAAACACACGTAAAGTCGGTGCACGCTGGAAAATCATTGGGAACGCGGTTTCTGTTCCTGTATCTAAATGGATTGGGAAAAATCTTCTCTCGCCG
>JBDOMX010001160.1:0-1602 GCA_039831615.1 Planctomycetaceae bacterium | reverse complement strand
CGACGCAGATACGTCGCGTCATCGCAGGTGTCCGATGCCCGCAATCGCATCTTGGCCAGTTTCGCCCAAACCAACCGGTCGATCTCGTTCGTCAACGCGGGCGGGGTCCCAGGCTGCGACGCACGCAGACTGGGAATCAACACCCGCACGGCACTGACCCGGCCCATGTAATTGACCGTGATCGCCGCTTCGCCAGAAATCGCTCCCACCTGGATGCGTCCCGTGCGATCCACATTGGCGACTTCTTGCAGATTGCTGCTGTAACTCGCCGCAGGCGTGACATCCCGCCGCGTTCCGTCCGAGTACACGGCGGTCACTAAGATCTGCTGAACCGATTCGGGAGCCAGAATCCGCTCCGATGGGCTCACACGAATCGCTGTCAATGTCCCCGACTCGGGGGCCCGACGCGTCATTCCCTGACGAATCCACTCGGTCAGCAATGCATAATCCTGCGAGCCGCGGTCCGTTCGCCGCCCGCCACCATGAGCAATCTCGCCCACCGCTTTGCGAACCAGCAGACTCCGACCCGGAGCTCCCGGAAACAGTCGCCGCCCTCGACTCTCGTCGACCAGCGACCGGTAATCCACTTCCGGTTCGGAACCAAAAACCGACAGTTTGAAGCCCTTACGTCCCAGAGCCTTGCCGTGGCAACCACCGCTGTTGCAGCCCAACTTCGAGAACAATGGCGCAATATCCGACTCGAAGTCGATCCGCGGAAACGATTGCATCTGGTCCACGCGCACGCGGCGATGAACCGACAAGCCACGGTAGGTCACCGTCAACTCGGTGCGACCACGGTGCGCTCCGGTCAACAACGATCCGTCAAGCGTGGCAACCGTGGAATCCGATAGCTGATATTTGCAATCGTGCGTGACGTCGATCAACGCCCCGCTTCCGGTTTTTGCAGACACCTGCAACTGCTGTTGACGCTGCAATCCGGAAAACTGGATCAAGGGCGGCTCGAGCACTAGAGACACGATCGCAGGACCCGCAGGACCCGCAACACCATCGGCAGCATGCACGCGAGCCAGCCCTGCCGTACCGCATCCCCAACTCATGGCCCAGGAACACACCGTCCCCCACACCACAGCTTGCAGTAACTTGGGAATCCGCGCGGACCCGCGCATGTCATGCCCCTCGCAAACACCGTATGAGTCAACAACAGCGGACCGTTTCAGGACCATATCCCTCGGCGATACGCATCAGAGTATACACGTTTCTTCCTGCGTTTGCTGCCCAAATACGGCAACGATCGGCGTAAGCACGCAGACGATCCTGCGTCGCACTGTCGATCACGACCAGGCAATTAAGTCGTAACCAATCCACATGATCCCGCAATCCAGGATCAGGTGGCTCAACCAAGCACCGTACAACGATCCGCTGCGGCGGTAAATCACCGCCCAGGCCGCTCCCCCAAAGGCGATGCATAACGAGAAAAATGCGGTGACCCACCATGCCGTCTGCAGGAATGCGTGCACAACAATGACATGGTGTGACATGAAGCCCAGACTCGACACCGCAACCGCGACCCATACCGGCAGCACGCGACAGGACTGGCCAAAGACAAACCACCGCCAGTAGTACTCTTCCAGCAGCGCATGG
>JBDOMX010000108.1:0-6560 GCA_039831615.1 Planctomycetaceae bacterium | reverse complement strand
TTCCGCGCGGCGCTGCTCACACATCGCGAAGCATTGTTATCAACGCTGACCAGAAAATTACTCACCTACGCGATCGGCCGCGGCACGGAATACTACGACATGCCCACGGTTCGCCGCATCGTTCAGGACAGCGCGACTTACGACTATCGTTGGTCCTCGTTGGTTCTCGGTATTGTCAAGAGCGCCCCCTTTCAAATGAGGAGACCTGCGTCATGATCGTCACCAAGAAGTCACTCCCCCGACGGACCGTCCTGCGGGCCATGGGGGCGGCGGTTGCGTTGCCGATGCTCGACTGTATGGTTCCGGCGTTCGCGGAAACCCCCAAGGCCGTTCGTCGATTGGGCGTCGTGTACGTGCCGATGGGCATGAACATGCCGCTATGGACGCCGGCCACCGAGGGGCCGCTCGAGCTTTCGGTGATTCAGCAGCCGCTGGCCCCATTCAAGGATCGGGTACTGGTCCTCAGCGGACTCGACTCTAAAGAGGCGGACGCGCACGACGGCGGAGTGCATCCACGGTGTCAGACCGCCTGGCTCACGGGCGCCAAGGCGTTTCCTACGGAAGGTGTCGGCATCCGCGCTGGCATTTCCATGGATCAGATTGCCGCTGTCCAGTTCGCCAGCCAGACCCAGCTCGCCTCGCTCGAGATCGCACTCGAAACGTTCGAGTTGGCGGGTGCATGCAATTTCGGGTACAGCTGCGCCTACAACAACACGCTCTGCTGGCGGAACGCCACAACACCGCTCCCGATGGAAGTCAATCCGAGAGTGGTCTTTGAACGGATGTTCGGGACGGCCGACAGCACCGACCAGGCTGCCCGGATCGCGTACATCAAAAAGCGCAGAAGCATTCTGGACGCGATGACTGATCGCGCCGCAGCGCTGAACGTCCAGATCGGACCGGACGACCGTGCCAAGGTCGAGCAGTACCTCGAAGCGGTGCGCGACATCGAACGGCGCATCCAGAAGGCCGAGGAGCAGATCGATCAGGAGCTTCCAGTGGTGGACCAGCCGGTCGGGGTCCCGGAGAGTTTCGAAGAACACGCCAAGCTCATGTTCGACCTGCTGACACTCGCCTACCAGACGGACCTGACCAGAGTCGGCACCTTCATGGTCGGCAAGGAGCAGAGCAATCGGGCGTTCCCGGAGATTGGGGTGGCCGAGCCTCACCACCCTCTCTCGCATCATCAGAACAATCCGGAAAAGCTCGCGAAACAGGCCAAGGTGAACGCCCTGCACATGCAACTGTTCGTGCAGTTTCTACAGAAGCTCCAGTCGACTCCCGATGGCGATGGATCGCTGCTGGATCACACGCTGCTGCTCTACGGCTCTGGAATGAGCGACTCCAACCTGCACCTGATGTGGGATGTGCCGACGATGGTGGTGGGTGACAAGACATTCGGCATCACCGGCGGGCGCCACGTTCGGTACCCGGAGGGGACCCCGCTGGCGAACCTACAGCTTACCCTGTTGGATAAGGTGGGCGTGCACGTCGATGAGTTCGGCGACAGCACCGGCGAACTGAATTTGCTGTCCGATCTGTAGTGAATCTGACGGGCCAGAACACAGGCCAGACACAGGCAGTGATTGTCTGCAAACGGCGGCGGGGATCTACTCGATGCCGCCGAGCGTGCGCAGCAGTTCCTCCGTTTCTGGCTGACTGAAGAACATCCCCAGCCTCGGAATTCCGGCGGCAATCGTGAGTGGTGTCCGTTCCGCCTTGTCCCTGGCGTTCACCACAGCGCCCTGGTCCACCAGGAACTGTGCGATGACATTGAAACCCACGTACGCGGTGGCATGCAGAGCCGTGCTGCCCGCAGCGTTGGCCGCGTTGAGATCGTTCCCAAATTTCATGGTGAGCTTGAGCGCGTCCAGTAACTGGCTCTCGGTGGCGCTGGTCTCCTCCTCGACAAACGAGATGCCCGCGGCGGCCATGAGCGGCGTTGTCCCATCCTTCGTGGCCAGAAGCGGGTCGGCACCGTTGGCCAGGAGGAGCCGCATGATCTCCGTATCGCCAACGGTGGCCGCTAGGAAAAATGGGGTGGCCCCCACGTACGACCCTCCGCCGGTGATGAAGCCACCTCCTAGTGAGTAGCCGAATCTCGGCATCCTGCTCTTTACGCGAGCATTGACATCGGCGCCGTGCGCCAGCAGCGCGTGGATCAAGCTAAGTTTCGTGTCTCGATTTGGGATACCCGCAAGGGCTTCCCATTCGCCATCCTCGGTGGTGTATTCGTGCGTCGACCTCGTGTCGAATGTGCCAGCCGCCCAATGGAGCGCGGCATATCCGATGGTGTCCTTGTTCGGGTCGGCCCCACGATCCAGTAGCCATTCGGCTAGTGCCGCGTGCCCACGGACGGTGGCCACAGCCAAGGGCGTGGTGCCATCTTCAGCTGTTTCGTTGATGTCTGCGCCTTTTTCCAGGAAAAATCGCACGAGATCGCGGTCTCCCATCCGTGCTGCAAACAAGAGCGGTGTGAATCCGCTCGCAGACCTGGCGCCCGGGTTGGCCCCGCTCTCGACCAACGTCTGTGCGACGTCCATATGACGCTCAGCCACTGCCCACATCAGTGCCGTCTGGCCCAGCGCGAGCTCCGTCGCGTTGACATTCGCGCCAGCCGCTACCAGTACCTTGACCACTTCCACGCTCCCGCTCCGCGCAGCCGTCATGAGTGCGGTCTCGCCAGATGGAAGGGCCGTGTTCGGCGGTGCGCCGGCTTCGAGTAACTGTTCGACCATCGATTCGCTGCCGTTGAGCGCAGCCATCGACAACGGCGTGGCACCGTAGTCGTTGGCCACGTCGGCGAGCGCTCCGGCACGAATCAGCAGCTCTGCCATGCTCACGTCGTCCCACTGCGCTGCCCAGTGGAGCGCCGTGGCGCCATCGGGCTGCGTGGCATTGACGTCGACCTTCTCCGCGACCAATGTGGCCACAGCGCGTGAATCTCGATTCCTGACGGCTTCGATCAGCGACAGATCATCGGCGCCCAAAGCAGGGCTCGCAACCGCGAGCAACACGCATGCGATGACCAAAGATTTAGTGATGTTCAGCAGCATGTTCCATGATCTGCTTCTGTTCTTCAGTATCCTTTTCTTGTTTCATTTTTCTGGCTGCCTTGCGTGCCGTGTTTAGACTTGATTGCCGGGTTGCATCAGTCTTTACTGCAAAAACTGAAAGCACCTTTTCGACATCATTGGCTTGGCATGAAGGACAGACAGGCGTACGTTCGGCGTTCTCTTTCCACGGAAGAATTAGTTCTTCAAACGTGTGAGCGCACGCTTGACACTTGAACTCATAGATGGGCATTACCTAATTGCTCCTGTGGTTTAATTTGGTCCTTCTCTGTCATTAGGGAACCTCGTCAGCTATTGACTCATCAGGATCATTGTCGTCAGCAGATTCGATAGAACCATACATTAAGCCACCGACACCAGCTGCACTACTTTCCCACGTTCCTGCATATCGGTCACCGTGAAAAAACACGCGTGCCGTGAATGCTCCAATTCCTGGAATATTGAAGTCGCTCATCATAATGATCGGTGTATCACTAACCCACACCATGGGCACTGCTACTGGAAGCGTTACATCGACATTGCCATGTCGCATACGGACGTCGAAACGCCAACGATCGTCACCGACTTTTTCCACTCCAGCGATGTCGTACCTGTCTGACATTCCGCCAGGATTCTCATAGCCATCCACTGTGAATTGGCCGATGAGAGAGATGTTTTGCATGCGTGTCCGAAATTGATTTTCAAGTTCGGTAAGCGAGCTTGGTTCCACAGCAGCACCGATACCAACCTTGGCAAAGAACCATCCAGCACCAAAAATAATGGCTATCAGTAGTAAGCGACCTACCACACGAGCGACCCGCTTGATCAATCCCACTATGACCTCCTTATTGAAAGCCTATCAAATATTGTTGAACGGGTGTTGCATTCATGTATCTGGGTGGACAGATTACGCTCAAAAGTTACAACTACTTGACTGGGAAGTTTTGTCATGAGCCGAAAGCAAGAAATCTTCCATCACGTATGTCGAGGAAGCACAATTTCGAAGAGTGCTCCTGCTTCGTTACGTACTGAAATCATTCCGCCATGGTGTTCAATAATTGCTTTTGCAATAGAAAGACCGAGGCCACTACCGCCACGAGCTTGACGGGATGCGTCAGCTTTATAGAAGCGTTCAAAGATGAGTGGCAAGTGTTCCGCTGGGATGCCGGGCCCATTGTCATGGATAGTTAATGCGATTGCTGTGGCGTCATGGCGCTTAGCTGTTAAGCTGATTTCACCGCCGTTGGGTGTATGGCGAAGGGCATTAGCAGCAAGATTTTGTAGAGCTTGTTCAAGACGATCGGGATCACCAAGGATCTTGGTCGCTTCAGGTTGAATGTTTTGAATTAGGTTGATCTGGCGTTTTTGAAGTGCCTGTTCGTGGCGCGTGGCGACGCGTTCAAACAGTAGTTCTGTTTGAACAGTTTCACGTTGTAATTCTAGTCCGCCACCTTCCAATCGAGCCAGGTCGAGTAAATCACCTACAAGACGTTCGAGTCGTCGTGTTTCATCATCGACGATATCAAGATATCGTTTATTTGTGTCCTGATTCAGGGATAGATCTTGCATTGCGAGTGTCTCAAGGTAACCGCGCATAGCAGTGAGCGGCGTCATCAGTTCGTGAGAGACATCAGCTAACAATTGACGGCGTACACGATTTGACGTTTCAAGAGCAGTAGCTCGTGACGAGAGATCCTCAGCCATCTGGTTAAACGAGTGTGCCAATTCTGCTACTTCATCACCACCGTGCTCTGATGCTCGGGCTGATAAATTACCTGCTCCGATTTTGACAGTCGCATCTTGTAAGCGCTTTAGCCTGGTTCGGGTTGGTCCGAATACAAAAAGCGCGATTAAGCTGCTGCCAATAAAAAGAGCGACGAAGCTAACTACAGTAATCGTTGGACCCGTTTCTGATACAAGGACTATAAAGGGTAGTCGTCCAAGCGGAACGGCGACGATTCCTGCCGGCATCTCAGCGATTGTGATTTGAGCGAATTCTGCTTGGAGCTGGCGCGTCAGTCTGAATCGTCCTGGGCGATTACGTCGACGGCCTTGCATGGGATTATCTTGTGACGAGCGTGGTGCTTCTCGGGAAAAGTTGTCAACTTGGGCGGGCATGGAATCCAGCAGGTTCTCTGGAAGTCGAGAGATACGATTTCCGACCATGCGTCCATCACGCATACGTACTATAAACGGTTGAAACATATGGCCGTACTGGTCTGGTATGTATTGTGCAAGATTGAGGTTGCTATCTTCTTCCAGCGCACTTGAAATATCAGAAGCAACTAGTAGGGCAAGCTGGCGAGGCGGCATTGCAGAACCTGCGATACGACTCGCGAACCACAGGGATGCGGCAGCTTGTCCAGTAAGTATTAGGGCGAGGAAGGCCACAAGCCCAAGCCCGATACGCCAATACAGGCTGCGGTACCAGACACGTCGGCGTGCAGGTCTTTCCTGATCTTTAGACATCGTTTGCTTTGTATCCAGAGCCCCAGACTGTCAGGATGACTGTCGGGGCAGTGGGGTCTTTTTCAATCTTTTGCCGTACCCGTTTGACGAGTGTATCGACGCTTCGCTCTGTGACGAAAGTATCGTTTTTCCAGGTACGCTGTAGAAGCGCTTGTCTGCTGAAAACAATGCCTGGATTTGAGAGTAGGACGAATAATAAATTAAATTCCTGTGCTGTAAGCTCAACAGGCATGCCAGCGACTTCTACACGCCGTCGCGCGGGATTCATCTTAATGTGCTTATAGGCGATCGGTTTTTGAACTTTTTGATGAGTAGTGTCTGAATGTGAGACCCGACGAAGGAGAGCACGGACACGTGCAACCAGTTCGCGGATACCAAATGGTTTTGTGAGATAGTCGTCAGCACCAGTCTCAAGACCGAGCACCTTATCTGACTCTTCCCGCCTTGCGGTGAGCATTAAAATAGGGATATCTTTGATAGTGGGCGTGCGGCGTATCGTGCGGCATACAGACAATCCGTCCATGCCAGGGAGCATTAAATCGAGCACGACGAGGTCGACGCGCTGAGCGTTTAATTGTTCAAGAGCATCTGTGCCATTAGGAGCCATGAGACATTTGAAGCCTTCTCCTTCTAGATGGAGGCAGACGAGATCACGGATGTTCTTTTCATCCTCGACCACTAAAACGGTTGGTTTCGCCGATTGCTTGCCATCCATAGCTTGATCGTAAACCTTTTTGTACGTGTTCGTTAGGGGTGCTTGACCTTGTCATAGATTTTTCACATTATTATGTGAACAGTTGCACGTTGTATCACGTCAAAATAGATAAGAGATCAAACTTATGACTAAACGATTCACTCTTGTTTTTCTAGTTGCTGTAGTAGTTGGAACTGCTTTGGCCTACTTTTACTTTGGCACAGGGGCAGCCGAACCTGGGCCCCGGCTGCCCCGTGCGAGATCGCCTCCGGCCGCCCGACGGCGGCACCAGAGGCGGCAAGCAACAGCTCAGCGTACACCCAGGCGTAACGAGCACGCTTGGC
>JBDOMX010001169.1:5807-6568 GCA_039831615.1 Planctomycetaceae bacterium | reverse complement strand
ACGACGCTCATCAAAAAGCAGCAGACCAGTCGGATGCTGACGAACAACCCATTCCGGAATCAGTGAAGCAAACTTTGCGCCCGCTTAGATACATTGACGCCGGACATATCGCATGGAAGGCCCTGGTCTGCAACTGGTTTCGAAAATCTGTCAGTGGTGCCATCTGTCTGACGCTGGCCCTGGTATGCGCAGCCGGGTCCCTGACCTGGGGCCTGCTTGACGGGGCTGAGCGGGTCAGCGATCACCGCCTGCGAAGTCGCCCGCTTTCCCGTCGTCTGCTGCTGGGACACGAGACGACGGACCTGACAGATGCCAATGTGGAGGAACTTTCCGGAAAGATACAGACGGTTGTCTCAGTGGATGCCGTCTCTCCCTTTTCGGTCCTTGAATGGGACATCTACAGTGATCACCTCGGAGGTGAATGCGCACTCAAAGGACGAACGATTAATCTGTCGGCGAAGTGGACGGTCGATCCTGCGACCCCCGGCTTCAAAGCCGACGAATCGGGTGATCAGAACAAACTCCACCCCTTGCTGGACGGTCTTAAGCTGAGGGTCAATCGGTGGGCAGACCTTGCGGAATCTGACCGAACGCGCGGAATCATACTCTGTCCTCGGCTGCTTCACATTCTCTACGGCAACTCAGAGCTTTCTGAAGCCGACCTTCCACAAACTGTCAATGTGGGCCTTCGAGACAGCCGACTCGTCGGCAACGGCAAAGCGGACGTACCGATCATCGGCGTTGTCGACCGGAATCCGCCG
>JBDOMX010001169.1:0-5797 GCA_039831615.1 Planctomycetaceae bacterium | reverse complement strand
TCCGCCGGAGGAAATCTACTTTTTCTGTCCGCGAAATTTTGAAAACGAACTGAACACAAACGTGTCCATTTCGGATATTCGCTTCCAGGTCGGGTCGGTACTTTCTGAGGAAGAGCTGACGTCCTGGCAACAGGCACTCGAGGATGTCGTGCAATCCACACAGGTCGAGGAATCGGCCGATCGCTCAGATGAAGGTCCCGTTGTTTCTGCTGAATCACTGGTACTTTCGCAGGATGTCAGGCGGAGGCGAATTCTGATTCGTAACGACGCTCACGACAGTTACCAATTCGGAAGAAAGGACTGGGTGTCCATTCTCAGCGGCCTTCGGCAGCAACTGGGACTCGCGGATTCTGAGCTGGATGAGTTCGAAGACGCCACGATTCGAGAAGGTAATCCGGACTCTCTCATTGGGTACAACATGATTGGTGTTTTTCTGGATGACATTTACGAGTTACCGCAGGCTGTCGATGCCGTGAAATCGGATGTTAATCTGAAGGGAGAAGTCGATCGGGTTCTTGCGGAACTTGTGCTGCAGCTGGAAAGTTTCTCAGAATCCAAAGACATGGTGTCCAACTCCACATGTATTGTTCTGGCCGTCCTGTGTTTCGTGTCACTGCTGGTCGTTCAGATTCTGCGATTTTCGAGCCGTCGCTCTGAAGCCGCCATGTTGCAGGTGGTGGGATTTACGAAAAAAGATCTGCGGCGAATTGTTGTCGTGGATTCGACAATCATCTGGCTGTACGGAATTCTTGGAAGCATGTTGATCAGCATGGGTGCGGGACGCGTGATTGTGTGGTGCCAATTCGATTCGGCCTTGGAAAGGGGAATGGCGTTTCAGTTTGAAGTGATGCACCATGGATGCATCGCGTTGGCCAGTCTTGGCATCGTTCTGGGCAGCGGCATTTACGCCTCCTACAAGACGTGGGGCCAAACGTCTCCGGCAGACCTGTTCGACAACTGAAAATTGAGAGGACGCCCCGGAAATAAACCTGAATTAACCCTTGAATCCGCCCTGTCAATATAGGTATTCTGGGGGAAATTCAACCCAACCGGAGTTTCGCCAGATGTCCCGAATCCCCATCACTCTTACGTGTCTTGCAGTCCTGTTTGCAACGAACTCTGTGCACGCTGATGAGCCTCCGACTCAGGCTAAGATGCAACAGAATGTGGCCAAATATCTGCTGGAATCGTCCCAAGAGAGTGTGGCCGAGACCATCGACAGGATCTGGGAGAACAACGGTGGCAGCAACGTCAGTCGGGTAGTCGGAGAAGGTGACGCGGTTGCTGATCAAATCTCCCGGAAGCTGACCGTTGACGCTCCGAACAACGTGATGTCGATGTCTTGGGAGCTGGACGGATTCAGTAATCCGACCGCTGAGGAACTGTCCAACGTTGCCGACGTTGTGATCAATGCGAATGAAGGAATCCTCGGCAACTACGCACAGCCCCTGAAGGATGCATTCTACATCGGGGAACCGCAGGGGGATGACGTTTTCAGTGCTCCTGTCGGACTGACGATGCCCGTCGACGAATTACTGTACCGTGCCGGCTACAACCATGAACACAGCCTTGATGGCATTCCGTTTCCCTTCACGCAATCGCATTGCATCACCTTAGCGGCTTTCTGCTTTCACAAATGTCTGTTTCGGGATGCCGTTGCGATTGCTCAGCACGGGTTGCGTTTCGGTGCCAATTCGACGCTTTTGTTTATTCGTGGTGCCTCGGAACTGGGCTTGGGAGATAAAACGGCAGCGCTTTCGACAATTGAAACACTGCGAACCGCGGTTGGCAACCTTGAGATGCAATATAACGTCATCGCAGGACCAATCAAAATCAGGTTTTGGATTGCGCTTCGTGACCAAAGCGTGCCCTCAGATCAGGCACTTACTCAGCGATGAGTCCCAGCAACCGGTGTCGATGAAGCGGGATTTCGGCAGAAAACGTCTGTTCGTAGCTGCCAACGAAATCCCAGTGACCTGTCGCTGTAAATTCCAATCGATCCCGTGTGGTCAAAAACCTCAAAAGACGATCAAGCGGCGAAATCAACTCACTCTACCATTCAAAGACTGCATCTTAGACGGCTGAATGTCCTTTAGAAACTAAGCTGATGGACTGGAAGTTGCATTGATTAAGATCAGAGTCGCTTCATAGTGCTTAGCATCCGCTACCGTCCACGGTCCGGATCAAACAATCCGTTTCGCAGTCACTCAAGTCAGACGCTTCAAAACATTTCAGTGAGTCCGGCTCCGCCGCAATACTGAGCTTCATCTTCGCGAAATTGTCGCATTGCGTCAGCACGCACAGAACGGGGAACGCTCATCAATGATCGCTCCAACTCCGGTTTTGTGAGACAGACTGTGACCTCGGAATGCCCCCCCGAGAGCTTGACACCCGAGAGTGTTTCTCGCGAACAACGGAGATACGTTCGATTGACTGCCTCCTCCAAATCGGCCCCACAGAACCAATTCTCGTTGTCTCGATTGCCAGCGACGAGTGGATCGAGAATCAATCGCACATCTTCGGGACTTGGAATTTCGACACGAGGCTGTTTTGAATGGTCAATGTCGACTTCCAGACGCCGGAGATAGTAGTCGACAATCGCGACGGCCTGGTCGATGTCCGGCGGAGGCACAGGAATGAACCTACCGAATCGGCCGCTTCGAATCACTGCATCGTCTAATGAACCGATGAAATTGGTCGTTCCTACAACAAGACGTCCCAATCGCGATACGCGGTCAAGCTGTACCAAAAGTTCATTCACATTGGCCATCTCATCGCTATGGATTCCTCCCGCGTCCATACGGCGTGATCGTGCGACAGCATCTAATTCGTCAATGACCAGCATTCGATTTTGGTGTTCGGCCACCCAATCGAACTGCTCACGAATCATGATTTGTCCCCAGCCGATGTAAACGCCGCGGAGGTCAGAAGGGCTTAGGAGCCGGACTTCTTGTTCCAATTCGCCAGCGATCGCTCCCGCCAACCGAGATTTTCCGCACCCAGGAGGCCCGAAGAACAGGATGCCGGATGATCGCGAAGGCTTGCGGATCAAACTACGATGTTTCTCCGGCCAAATAATCAAATCGTCAACTCGCCGACGAATCTCACTGTACCCCGCGATATCACTCAGCCGAAGAGGAGCCTCCACCGTTTCTGCGGGATGAGGACCAACGACACGTGGTTCAGGGCCAATTTCATCCCACGGGACGTCAATATCGATCGAACTGGCTTGTAACGCACGTCCTTGAATCTCGAAGTACGCATCCCCCGATCCAGGGACGGCCACGCGACCGCGTGATGCGAGATGGTGCGCGACATCCGCAAGATACGGTCCGGCCCAGAGAATCGCCTCGTTCGGAACAACAAGCCACAAATAAGAATCCTTTGTCGTGAGTCGCGAAAAGACCTTCTGGTGATAGAAAGCCTCTATCGGTCCAGATCCGAACATAGTTTCGACCTCGAATTGGCCAATTCCTTCGACGAACAAGTCGACTCGGTTAACGGGGATCTCGTTTCCTTCCTCATCGACCTGCACTTGTTCGGAATCCTCGAACTTCAAGGATGCGTCCGGGTGTGTCTGCTTAATCCAACGCGCGAGGTCTGCCTTCAAGGCCAGTGCCGTGGCGCTTTCATTGCTCCCTTTGAATTTCCGAGTTGCTTCGCCTGAAAGGAAACTACCGAGCGTCGTCGATGCTCTCGCCAGGATTTGAGAACTAGCCTCCTTGCTCCAACGTAGTGTCTTGAGCGGAGAAATTCGTCTCGATGATTCAAATCGTGAGCCAGCGATCGCAAATAAGTACTTCAAGATCGCATCTTCGTCTGCGGACCTTTGATCGGAAGAACCGGATGGCTCAGGCTTGAATTCGAAAACTGGTCCTGGCCATATGGCCCGGAGCCGTAGCATATCCACAGGAATGTCTGACTCCTTCTGTAATGTGATCAGATTTAGGCTGTGCAGCTCGTCTCGCAATCGTGGAGTCTCGTTACTCAAAGCAGATGTCTTCAGGTGCGAATGCAGCATCGCGGCCGGTCCAAAGCAAACGGATGGCGACGATGATTCGCCACCTCCATGGCGTTGGAAATGTTGGGCCGCGTGGTAAGCCCAACTGGTCATGCCTTCCCACGTCCCCTGAAGCCAGACGTGCATGTCGGAGTCGTCTGGCATATGCAGTAAACAGAGGATTGGAGGTGCAGCGGTCAGCGCACGCAGAAAACTGACTTCAAGGTTCGAATCCAGCCCGAGTGCTGTCGACCAGAACACCTCGGGCAGCACCATCGGCTGGAGCGCCGGTTCCTGTGTCTCGTCTTCAACCTCTTCAGTTTTCTTTGGATCCCTGGGATATTGCAACTCGAAGGTGTCATCGCGTCCCCAACGGTCAGTCTCGCAGGTGACTTCAAGTCCAGCGCGTTTCAGTTGATTCCAAACCTTGTTCAAAGAACCACGGCGAAGCTGTTGCGTAGCATATCCAAAGGCCTCGACCAGCTCAGCGAGCGTAGACGAGCCCGTAAGGCTGAGATCATTCCGAAACTTGGTTCCACGCTTTCTGGCGTCGCACATGGCTTCTGCAAGCGGTCGAACCTCCTCTCGTGCGAAACGCTCGCGGCAATTGCCGTCGTTTGGCAGGCGAAGCGTCAATGTGCCCCCGTCCCGACGTTCTACTATTCCAATACGTTGGCCCTTCAAAAAAATGACTGTGTCTCCGATTTGGACTCTCACTGTATGACTCCCGAAAGTTACGGCTTGGATACTCGAATTACTCTACGCACACCGGGGTAGCAGTGCACGATGAACGCACCACTCCCGTGTCGACCTGATTATTGCGGGGCGGAGAAGTACGTACAGCGCGTCCGCGCAGTCGCGATTCTGACGGAGTTCCGCGGTTGCTATCGATTTGTTCCTCCAACGCAAGCCTGCGCCTTGAATGACTTAAGTAATCTCAGTGTACTACGCTGTACCGACAATCGTTGTTATTGTGGAAACACGCCCCACAGAATCTCCCTGAAATGGAGGTAAGGCGGCTGTTCTCCTGTTTTTCGGTGCCCGGGCGATATGAAGCGAAAAAGTTGAACTCATGATCTCTTCGGCAATCCTTGCGTACGGACGGTTTGCAGTTGTTCCGTCTGGTTACTGAGCCTGTACTTCAATTCACTGAATGGCACCCCAATGGCACTTGTCAAGAACGTGGAAAAGCGAATCTGGGACATCGAAGGTTTTGCCGTCACCATCCGTCACGCCGACGGTCGCGATATGAGAAGCGATCGGAAGGGGATGCCGATGTACACACCAGAACGAATGGCGAGGAATTCGATAACCGTTGCGACTTGGAAGGAACAACGTTTTCATCCAAAGTATCCAGGCCTCGAAATAGACGTAGTTGACGGTTTCGGCGACATCGTGGCCGGAAACACTCTACGTAGCACAACGGTTACGTTACGGAATTCTACGAAGGGGGGCCCCTCCCTGGGTTCCCGGGTCCCTAAGCCCCGGGACCCAAGGTCCCGGGACCCAAGGTCCCTGGTCCCAAGGTCCTTGGTCCCAAGGTCCCTGGTCCCAAGGTCCCTGGACCCAAGGTCCCTGGTCCCAAGGTCCCTGGTCCCAAGGTCCCGGGTCCCAAGGTCCCTGGACCCAAGGTCCCTGGTCCCAAGGTCCCTGGTCCCAAGGTCCCGGGTCCCAAGGTCCCTGGTCCCAAGGTCCCTGGTCCCAAGGTCCCGGGACCCAAGGTCCCTGGTCCCAAGGTCCCGGGTCCCAAGGTCCCTGGACCCAAGGTCCCTGGTCCCAAGGTCCCTGGTCCCAAGG
>JBDOMX010000107.1:0-1605 GCA_039831615.1 Planctomycetaceae bacterium | reverse complement strand
CGATGTCGCTCTCAACAGATTTCAGATGTTCCTGAACGAGGTGCCCCGCGGAGAACTGGCCGAGCGAGCCAAGCAGAGAGTGACGGAACTGAAGCGCGCATCCAGGCGCAGACGCATGATCCAGATCTCCTCCGTCTGCCTTCTGGTGATGCTCGTCGTGTCACTCGTGTTCGGAGTGCGCGATTGGCGTGGCTATGATTCCATTCACAATGAAGTGACGGCACCGACTCTGCAGGATGTCCCCGATGAAGTGATCGAAAAGGCCAGATCCTACCTGGACAATCGCTGGCATTGGGTCGCGGGCACGCTCGGCTGGAAGGACACGCTCCGCGGGGACACGGACGCCTATGAACACCGATATGAAACCCACTCATTCCATCAAATTGAGTCGTTACCGCCGCCAAAGGACCAGATGGAAGCGAAACGAGTGCTCGACAAGTGCAAACAATTTCGGGAGCGGTTTAAGCTCTCAGACAAGTCTGCCGAAATCACCGCCATCGAGAGCCAGGCCAGCCGAGCCCTGCGCGCCCTCGATGCGAGCGCTTTGCTCGTCGCAATCGAGACTTTGTACGGCCAGAACCCCAAGGGCGCTCAGCGAGATGAACTGATCACACAATGTGAAGAATTCCTGGACAGTTACCCGGATACGCCGAGCACGCAGCAAATCGAACGCATTCAGGCTGAATTGATCGCGAAGAAGCAGACGGTCGATCAAGACACCAAATTTGCGGAGTTGGAAAAACTAATCACCGACAATGTCAAGAATCCGTGGAAGCAGTTTCAGCATTGCCAGAACTGGCTGGCAGAGAACCAAGAGAATCCGAACAAAGCGAAAGCAGTAGAACTCAAAGACAAGTACTTGAAGGTGGCCGACGACGCATCGTGGAGACCCATCGAAAACTACGCCAGGAAGTACCCCACGCAGTTCCCAAACATCATCAAGAAACTCGATGAGGACTACCTCGACCGAGAGCTATTCACGCTGCACCGTACCCAAGCGAGAAAAATGAAACAGCAGCAACTGACTGCGTGGGATCGATGGTCCTACCAACGCATTCAAAGTCGTTCGCTGCAAAACGAACTCACTCCCGAAGCCATTTTGGCCATCCGCGATCTTTGCAACGACTATAAACTCAACAAACAGCGGCCGCTTGCCATGCGGCAACACGTCGACCAATGGCTGCGCTGGTTCGAGGAACTGAGAGGCGGAAAGAACATTTCGGTCACCCTGCAGTCGGTGACTGTCGAAAATGAGTCGCACTGGGACCGCTCGTTTTTCTATCCCGATGTTTTCGTGACCATCGCGATCAACGGCAAAAGGCTCAAGACCGGCGAACTCGAAGTGAACGAGCTGGGAGTTCCCCGTTCCGGATTTCCGGACAAGCAGATGGGAACCTACGCATGGAAATGGGGGGATGAAGATGTCGTTGTGGAGATTACGTGCACAGACTACGGTGACGAAACTCTGACCTTCAACTCACCCAAGGACGATTTCATGCTGCGGCAGCTCAACGGGACAGTTCCATTCGACGGTGGAAGAATCCGAGTGAAGCTCAGCTGCAGTGCCGCTGTTCCGCCGCGGTTTCCCAAATACAAAGAGAATTG
>JBDOMX010000162.1:0-6584 GCA_039831615.1 Planctomycetaceae bacterium | reverse complement strand
ATCGTCGAACCCGATGGAGAAGTTTCAATCCGCGCCCCGCGTACGGGGCGAAAGAACATAGCGTGGCAGGCACGGTGATGATGTCGACGTTTCAATCCGGGCCCCGCGTACGGGGCGAAAGGATTCGGGATGCGGTACGGTCTACCGACACTATGGTTTCAATCCGCGCCCCGCGTACGGGGCGAAAGCTGAAGCCGAGTTCCTGCTGCCGACCTCGGACATCTGTTTCAATCCGCGCCCCGCGTACGGGGCGAAAGATCGCGTCTGCCGTCTCACGCGAACATTTCGGCGGTTTCAATCCGCGCCCCGCGTACGGGGCGAAAGCACGCTGGCTGCTGGCATTGCTCGCCACTCGGCAAGTTTCAATCCGCGCCCCGCGTACGGGGCGAAAGCTTTGCGTGTCTGGCCCTGCTGGCTTCTTTCGCTGTTTCAATCCGCGCCCCGCGTACGGGGCGAAAGAATACCGTCGGCGGTTTGTACGTGCAGGAGGAAATGGTTTCAATCCGCGCCCCGCGTACGGGGCGAAAGTTCTTCGTCGGAAGACGTTGGGCTATCAGAGTTTAGCGTACGGAATCCGCGAGACCTACCTACACCGACTCCGTGGAGCGTCACCGTAGATTGGCGTGGGGAGTAACTCACTATACCCTCATGAGTTAGAGCAATCGCGAACCTAACTGGAATTCTACGCGCGCTTTGGGTTCGCACGGCGAATTCACGCCTCATGCATACCTAAACAAGCAGCGGACCATCCACATCATAACCGGGTTTGGTGCCGTGGTGCTCGACCCGACGTTTCCAGTTGTTGCCAAGATTATAGAATCTCAGGCTGTCTTCTTCCAACATGATCTCATCGAGAAGCTCGGACTTAATCCGGGGCCAGTCGCCCCAGTCCACCTTCATTTCAAAGACCGAGTTCTGCACTCTCTGGCCATAGTCCTCGCAGACGGAAGCGATTCTTCGAAGACGCTTTCGTCCTGCAGATGTCTTTGTAGAAACGTCATAGGTGACAAGAACGTAGATCACGGTGGCAGCTTGCCATTCAATGTCAGGACGATTGTTGGATAACGTGGATTCAAGGTCGGGGTGTGGTGGCGGAAACAACATTACCGCGAGGAAAGGCTGTTTCGCTATGATCACTTCCAAACAAACGGTGGGTAAGTATCCAAGTCACCTCGTATGTAACGTGCCATGAGTCGAGCCTGGAGATGCATCAAAAGGCCAACGGTCGTTTTTTCGTTCAAAAACGTGTGTGTGATGGTATCCTGTTTCCGTTCCTGCCATGACCTCAGAAATATTCCCCGGCCGGTATCGCTGAGGTGAACGGCTCCGCTTTCCCGCAGCACAAAGTCCTTGGCACGAATCTGCTGTCGATTGATCAGCGACAGCACCATACGATCGGCAAGAAACGGACGGAACTCTTCCATCAGGTCCAGTGCCATGCCTGGACGGCCCGGACGATCTCGGTGCAGGAAACCAACTTGAGAATCAAGCCCCGTTGCTTCGCACGCACTGCGAACATCGTGAGTCAGCAAGGTGTACGCAAATGAAAGCATCGCGTTGAGCGGGTCCAGAGGTGGGCGACGGCTTCGTTTCCTGTATTGAAACTCCTGAGCCGAAACATTGACCATCGAATTGAAGGCTGAAAAGTAGAGCGTAGCCGCATCTCCCTCAACACCTCTCAACTGGTCCAGTTCAGATGCATTCCGCACTTCGTTTAGTGAGGCAGTGAGCTTTGTGGCGACGCGATCGAGTGCGTCCATGCGATGTTGGTCATCCGAATCACGGGCCGCCCGACGTAGAACGGTGCGACAATTGGCCAGCTTTCCTGATATGAATGAACGAGCAACGTTCAGACAGCGGCCGTCATCGTCGGCGATGCGGTATTGTTCTCTTCGAAGCAGGACGTTGCCATTGGTAAAGCCGTTAACGCCGGCCAGAAAACGTCCGTTTTCTTTCAAGAAGCTGATAGAAACACCAGCGTCTGCGCATGCTCCCATTAGGGCAGGACTCATGGAAACGCGACCAAACCCGACTATGCCGTCGAGATTGTGCAAAGGAACTCGGAGGCGAGTCACCTTCTCGATTCGCACTGCGACCGCCTTCCCGTCTTTTCGCAGATAGGCTCCCTGAGTCGTCACGAACAAAGTGTTGAGATGTTGCTTCATTCTGTCAGTATCTTCGCAAGGTAGTCCGAGGCAAGGCTGCGTTTGGACGATGGAGGCATGCACAATGGGAGCAGCGAACACGTATCGCACTTTTGTTCCCGAACCGCGGCAGGAGTTCGTTGTCGTCGAATGAGAGCGTGCAGACGATCTGCCGTCTGTTGGGTCGTCGCCCGCAATTTTTCATCAAACAAAACTTCCGTACACCGCCGCTGCTTGCCATAGAACAGGTCTCCTCGACGGATGTTGATCTGAAGCATTTCCTCGAGGCACATCGCCTGAGCACACAACTGGACTCGGTCACAGTCATTCGTCTTGGGTTTGCCACGTTTGTATTCGACAGGCGTAATATGCCAATGCTGAAAGGGCGGCACCGGCCGTGGCGGATGCGTGCTGACGCTCGGACGTGTAGGAAATTCAATGTGCGAAGAACCAAACGGACCCGGAGCCGTTCTGGCAAATGCGATCTGTTCTTCGATGCGTTTTGGCAACGACATCTTTGATTCCGTTTCGAATTCCGGCGGCTTGAACAGGACAACATCACAGACGCCGAACACGTTTAGTGCGAAACTATGCACCGGCAGCCCGCGAGTAATCCGCACGCCATCGCGGGTTTCAGATTTGGCCGCATCCGCCTTCTGGTGCAGCACTCGCCCTTCTGCCGTAAAACGATTCTCCTCCCACAGACGCTCAATATGAATGAGAGCTGTTTGCCGCTCACAAAACAGCAGATGCTGCAGAGCGGAAATGGGAAGGAAATCGTCTTCGGCATGCATTGGAAAACCACAATCTGCGGCCGTTTACACACGATTCCACAGGCGACGGCGGTAGCAGCCCCAACGAATAGGGGTTGCGTGTGGCCGCGTCTGTGGTTCGGGCCAAACGACGTTTATCAGATCTTTCGCTCGATAGTAATTCCGTCTGGAAGATTCGATTCATCAACCGTGACGACATAATCATTGAAGCTGCGGGGCGGCGTGCCCTCTTCCGTGTTCTTCTGAATTGTGACACGTTCGAACAGCTTATTTGCTGGAGCGTTACCCAGAGCGCTGTCGTGTTTAAAGATTATTAGCGATTGTGCCGACATTTCGCCACGAGCGGCCGAACGGTCGTTTTCGAACAGCTGTTCTAATGCCGTCCAAAATAGTTCCAGGTCATTCCCGTTTTCATCGAAGGATGTCTGAGAAGCAAGATGCGGATTAACATAGCCATGAATACGGTACAGTCCGTATGGGACGGTGAACTTGCGTCCCATTGTGCGATTGTCACCGTCCTGTTTTTCGGCCTCACGTTCCGTTGTTACAGCACATCGCGTCACTGCATGTTCTGATGCAACAATTGGATCGATACTGCGCGCCATTCCGAATTGAATCGGGCCTCTCACCTGCCCGCAGTTGACCTTGGTGGTCATCACGGCACCAAACGTTCTGACATCGAAGAAATTCTTACACATCCATTGAGTAAGTTGTTTGTCTTCTTCCTGCTTGTCCTTCCCCTTCGATTTTCGTTTCTTGGGGTCGAGTTCCAGTGCTGCGAAAGCTCTTTCATGCTGTCTGTTCAAGATGGCCTTTTCCTTAACGTAGATTTCATACGGTGGCTCTTCTTCATGAACAAGACCAACGTAGTTGCGAATCTTTCGTTTGATGCACACATCCGTCACCAGTCCCTGTCCAGTTTCTGCATCAATCCGAGGAAGATTGCCCGCGTCCGGGTCACCGTTGGGGTTGCCGTCTTTGATGTCGAATAGGTAAATGAAGTCATATCTGTTTTTCATGATTGAAAGTCCCTTTTGTGAAGAATGAATTGCGAGATTTGGAGATCGCTAAACCCGAGCCACTGATGTCGTTCATCGGGTTGGACTTGACAGACGCCTCGCCGCTTGCGTGGGGTCAGGTTGAATAATATTGATCAGGTTCTATTAAGTCGGAGCCTCTTCTGGTTTCGTTCGCTTTGTGAAGATGGCCTGTCGCTGGTGGTAGTAGCCCAGAGCGAACAGACCCTGATTGTTCAGATTCAAGTGAGACGGAAAGTCGTCGAACCGTCCGCAGATCTCTTGAATCTGACGTTCCCGATGAATCTTTGAGCCGTGGTCCAGCTTTCTCAGATGATGCTGACTCATGCGGATGATCCGAGGAAACACGGTCCCCGGCGTTGCAGAAGCGGCACTGAAGTAGCGATCTTTGATTGTGTCGTTGATGCCGGGCAGTGCGTCTTCTTGAGTCTTTTCCAGCTCTGCGAATAGTCGACCGAGTTGGTAGGACGCTTCGGGACGATCGGGGTCAAGGGACATGGTAATCTCCTTTGCTAGTGTGGAAGTCCCGAGGCGGGACGTGCGGTTAAGGAATGCTTTCAGAATCGCCGCCCTAACGGATCGGACTTCTCGGTCCGCCCTGATACGACGAAGGACGGCAGCAAACAACATCTGCGGATACGCTGCTCCCGTCAGAACAGCTCGCATGACAGCGCCACTGAGCAGTGGCGGGATGTCTTTCGCTTCGCGGGCGGTTTCTCTCAACAACTGCCGAACCGCAGGAAATCGATCACGTTCATTGCAGTCAATCTCAAGGTCCGTGAAGTGTTGTCGTAGTGCTGCCATCAAACCCCTCAGCGTCGTGACGTACCAGAATCGGACTGACAATCGAGCTGCGTTCGGTGAAAGGCCGAGCACATAGAACTGTGTGTCTTCGTCACCAATCTCGAGCTTCGATACATCTTCACCCGCAGCAATGCGATGTAACAATGATCTAAGCCGATTCTTCTGAGCAGCGTCTTCGGCGGGCACTCGCCCGGGATCAACAAGACACGCAAACACGTCCTCCAGCGGCGATGGTGACTCGGTCCAGAAGACAGTTGTGGCGTCTCCGATTTGAATGCGTCGACCATTTTCTGAACGAAGCAGTTGATTCAGTGCCGTGCCATACTGAAAGGCAGCTGCTTCGCTAACAGGACTGTTGTAGCTTTGTTCGCGCCCATAACTTTCGTAGGCTTTCTCGTTGAATGAAACCAGAGACGCACCGGCAGACTGAGCTCCGGCGACACCTTTGATCTTTGGCTCGTGAAGTCGAGCCAGTGGGCCGATTTCACCGCTCAGGAGGCATTGCCCGATGACAACAGAATCGTCCTCGGTTCCGGCAACCTGGGCAATCCACCAGTCGTGGATGACTGGGCGTTCGTGAACGTAGTGAGTTTGGCCGCGAACTCGAAACACGCCGAATCCAGAGGTCGTTTCCGTCAGTGTTTCGTAGTCGACAGCAGATGTGGGATCCCACGTTGAAAGAAACTTGCAGACAGCATGGAATTCCGAATCGGCGATGGCAACCTTCAGATCCTGGTGCTTCTGCCTAAATGCCTCGAACGTTTGGATGGTTCGATCGGGCTTCTCATCGTCGGGTTTGAATCCCAACATGTAGCCTGTGTTGTCCCAGAGGAAACACGGATTGACACCGGCCCCCGGCGGCTTCGCGCCGCCGGGCACGATGAGCTGTTTGGACTGTGGCTTGTCCGAGTCTCCGTCGGTCTCTGGCGTGATTTCGTGCAACGAACCGTCGTCGTTCAGCACGACACAGAACGAGATTTTTTGTCGACTGAACCCGAATGGAGCCACGTCGACATTGGGATCGGCCTCGAGTCTCTGATAGTAGGTATTGAGTGCCTGCAGGATCATGCTCTTACCTCACTTCCGTGAAAGGCGGGCACTTCGATCACGCCGTTATTCATCACAGCTCTAAAGAATCGCGGCGTCATATTGTCGGCATAATCAAGATCATGCAGCATGAAGCCCAGATCCTGCTGGCCAGTCAATTCGGAAGTTGGAAGATCACCGTCAATCCACTCGAAGTCGGCAGGGAATTCCCGACATCCCAGATAAGGATGGTGGAAATACTGACCCTTGACGGCGCGACGCTTAAACATTTCAAAGTGTTTCTTCAGACTTTCTGTCTCATCCAGTAGTTCGAAATGAGCCACGACACCGTAACAAACGTCACGCAAAATCATGGCCGCCCGCTGCTGACGATCGTCTTCCACGTACAAGCCAAGAGGAGACGAATCGCCTTTCATTGCCTTGCGAACGTTTCCTGCGGGTACCTTGGACGCCACTTCGTTGCGTCGCAAATTGGTGAAGCGAACAGGGTTGAGCACGTGAATCTGATCGATCACCCAGCGAATCTGGGGCTTCCAATAAATTGCCTCCATTGCGCCGCGAGCGGCCGACGGAGTCATAGCGTCGTAGCTGACTCGTTCGACCTTCATCTCAGGGCGCGTAAAACACGCATAGTCGCCCCAGAACTTGAGGCTGATCGGCGGAGGAGATTTCACAAGCACGTTCCTTTCAAGAAGATTGCCCGTTTAACACGACCAACGGGGAGATGTTTTCCGCGTCGATTGCGTGGTAATATCGGCGTGGGATCAAGCTAAACGATG
>JBDOMX010000587.1:0-6590 GCA_039831615.1 Planctomycetaceae bacterium | reverse complement strand
AGGCTGCAGGTTATCGGCGCCCACAATTGCCAGTGTGATCGTCTGCATCTGTTCGGGAGTGCACCGCTTGAGATATGTTCTGAGGAAGGTCGGCGTCGCCGCAAGAATACTGGCACGGTGTTTTTCGCATAGTCTCGCGACTTCGCGACTGTCCAGAGGGTTGAAGTGATAAACACCTGCCGGATCACCACACAGCATCAGCCACATGGTGACCGTGAATCCAAAGGAGTGGAAGAACGGCAGCACACCGAGAATGGTATCCTGACTCGTCAGGTTAAAAATACCGGTCATCGAATCCAGATTGGACAGAATGTTGTTGTGTGACAGCATCACTCCCTTGGGTTCGCCCGTGGACCCGGACGTAAACACGATGGTCATCAGGTCATCAGGTTTTAGGTGGTTCAGCCCAAGGCGCCTGGCGAGCATCCCATTGGGCATGAACCGCGCGGTCATGTACGCTTTGGCTTTATCGGTTGCCGTGATCTGCGGACGCAGGTCTTCCATGAAAACCATTTCGGCCTTCAGATCGTAGGGCCGCTGTTTCATAAAGCGTTTGCTGGTGAGGACCTGCTTCACACCCGCGGTGCGAATGCAGGAGTTGATCACGTCTTCCGACAGCGTATAGTTGAGATTGACTGTTACTTTGCCGGCGAGACTCAGCGCCGAATTCGCTAAAACGCCGCCCACCGATGGAGGCAACAGGACACCGACATTGCTCACGTCCGGCTTTAGGATTGAAGTTGTCAACCGACGATGAAATGCGAGTGCTCCGGTAAGCAGGCGGCCTCCGGTAAGTTCGATTCCGGACGAATCTGCGCATTTGGTGCGGTTCCATGCCAGACGGCATTGGCGAATAAATCGGCTTGCAGGAATCATTCGGCGTTCCTTTCTGCGTGCGAAGGATTCGGCGCTGAGTTCCAGCACCGCCTGACGCACGACATGGACATCATCCACATGCGAGATTGATTCTCCAAAGCTGATTGAAACCGGATAAGGCCAGTGACGCGGCTTTTTCCAAAAAAAACGGCCGCCATGGTAGCTGAAGACGCTCCCCCAGAGTTCATCCAGGTAGACCGGTATGACGTCTGCGTCTGTTCCCTTGAGGATCTTGAGCATGCCACGCTCGAATTTGAGCAGTTGACCTGACCGGGAGATCTGTCCTTCAGCAAAGATACAAACCAGCTCCCCGCTGTGGAGCGCACTGCGCGCGGTGCTGAGTGACTTTAACAGCAGGAGAGCCGTCCGACGACCTGATCGGAATAATGCCGTACATCCTGGCCAGTCGGCCCAGCACGGGACCCTTTACATAGTCGGCCCAGGCAATCATGCGAATCGGCCGCGAGCTGGCCAGTAAAATCAGGATTCCGTCCATCCATGTGACGTGATTCGCCACCAGCAGGGCAGGGCCCTGTTCGGGTATGTTTTCGATGCCATACGTGCGAACTCTGTAAATCGTGCGACTTAGCAGCCACACGACAAACCGAATGGTCGCCTGGGGAATCAGCCAGCAGGCATAAATGAAAATCGGAAATGTCCAGATGCCGGCAAGCAGGAATACCTGGTTGGACGACATGCCCAGCTGACTTCTGAGCAAGGGAAAAATCAGAGCGACCAGCATCATACCGATCGCCGTCAGCTGGTTACCGGCCGCCAGAATTGCCCCCAGCGTCCCGTGCGGGCTGCGTTCCTGAATGAATGCATTGAGAGGGACGTTGAATAGGCCACCACCAAGCCCAATCATGAACAGCGCTGAGCCAAAGAGGATCGTCGAATCACTGCTGAAGTAAGCCAGAATACTCGCAACAGTCATGATGAGTGTTCCGAGCGGAACCATCCCCAGCTCAACTCGCCCACCGGACCACCAGCCGGCCAGCACACTGCCGAGTCCCACACCGATCGACAGGACGGCGAGGAACGGACCGACTTCCTTCTGAGTCAGCGACAGCTCATAGATCACGAACGTATCGATATTGAGCTGCGCGAGAGAGGCCAGCGACCAGAAAAAAACGATTCCAAATGTGACTCGACGAATTGAAAGATTGTTCATCACCAGTCGTAAATCACGAACAGAATGTCGGACCAGATTGGCCGGGAACGGCATGGCGGGATTGCACGCGGCCACCGGGTGAATCGCAAAACATGCAACAAGTCCGAGCACCGCAACTCCCAGCAAGGCCGTCGCTGACAGCCACAGATCCGAAATCCCATCGGGGGCAGTTAACGAATACAGGCGATTCCCCGCGACGGTTCAGATAATCACACCGACAAGTGTGACGAGGCCGGCCAGGCCATTCGCCGCCGACAGCTGCCGTCGAGGGACTAACTCAGGGATGATGCCAAACTTGGTTGTGGTCAGCAGGGCACTCTGTGTTCCCATCAGAAACAGGATCACGAACATGACTGGCAAATTGCCATAACGAATCGTGACCAGCCCCGCGATCATGATCACCAGTTCAGCGGTTTTCAGGGCAATCGTAACTCGTCGCTTGCTGAAGCGATCTGCCAGCCACCCGGACCACGGCGAGAACACCATGAAGGGCAAAATAAAACAGCCCAGCCCGAGTCCGAGCATCAATGATTCCCGGCTGGCGATTTGCTCCGGTGGCAGATCCCGGGTCGCCCGGAATTTGGCGATCGGGACCACCAACCAACGGAACATGCTGTCGTTGACGACCGTCATCAGATTCATCGCCAGGTAACTTGCGAACGAGACCGACCAGAGCCCGCGTCCTGCAGATGGCGAGGTTTCAGACAGAGAATCAGATGACATAATCAGGGAACGTTGAGGCTGCACGGCCGTCGGAATCGAGCTGCGTACGGCCTGAATCAGAGACCACTCGAGGAATGAGTGCAACCAGTGGTTGGGGATGTGACGCAAAACACACGTTACAATGACGTTGTTTTGGCGGTAGGCGGATTAAAGACGTCCTGTCGTTGAATTGGCAGTCAGGTGTCTACAATGGACGGCCCAATCGCGCAGAATAGCAGGTCCAACCAGCCAGGGCTTCTTTATGACAGAGACATCAGCCACCGCTGCCAACTCTACGACGAAACAGACTGGGGCCTCCTCATCTGAGCGCATCGTGTTTTTCGACGGCGTCTGTGGGCTTTGTAATCATACGGTCGACTTCCTGCTGCGGAAAGATGTGGCGGGGCTCCTGAGATTTGCTCCTCTCCAGGGAACCACGGCAGCAAAGATGCTTCCAGCAAAAGTTCGGGACCGACTTGACACGATAGCCTATTATCGAGATGGCCAGCGACATTACCGATCAGCGGCCGTTTTGTGGGTCCTCCGGGATCTCGGCGGAAGCTGGGGGCGGCTTGGAAGACTCTTGTTGATGATCCCCGGGCCGATTCGGGACATTGGATACCGCTGCGTATCCAGGTGCCGCTATCGAATCTTCGGCAAACATGAAGCCTGTCGAATTCCCACTGCTGAAGAACGTGGCAGGTTTTTGGACTGAGCGACGCCTATTCACCGTACACGCCACCGGCTCCGATGAAGCGTCAAATGTCTGAGCATTGCTCTCTTTGCAGTGCACGATGGGATAATCGGCTGAAGCCTCAAGACCGGACGGCCAGTTCCTGACCGTAGCTCAATCAAACGTCTAACTGTGCCGCGAAATAGTGACGATTCTTCGGCGGTGACGTAAAACGGGTGTTTCACAAAGCACTGATCATCCGTGAGTTGATGCTGTTCCTGAATGCTCAACGGTCACGCCGCCGGCGAGCAATCGCTATCCGTCGTTCGCTTCACGAAGGGACTGGGATGACTGACCTCAGTCTCGAAGAAACTTCAAGTGTTGGTTTCAAAACGGGGAATTGATCGTCAGATGAGCAAAATCACGGAATTTAAGCTGACGGATGTTTGCTTTTTTCCCCTCTTGATCACCAGAATTACGCTAATAGCGGTAATTGCCTAAGTTCCGGCGTCGGTTGGTAACTGAGTGGCACTCGCCCTGAGAGATATTCGTGCCTGGAGAGTAAAGCAATGATGTTGGCGAAACTCCTTCCCTCTGGACTCGTGGCCCTCGCAATGTCACTGGTTGTGACTGCGGGTTCCATCTACGTAACAGTAAGTGCTGCAGCTGCGAATTCCGCTGCGACCGCCGAAATTGAGTTGCCAGCCTCGAGCTCCAGGATCGCGACATCAGTCGCGATGGATGACAGGCCAGGCGATGTGCCGCTGACGGCGGACGGATCGCTGACTTTGAGGTTTTCCGGCATCAGTGTCCCGTCCGGTGAGTTGGAGCCAGCACCTGGTGTGCACGTCACTTTGATCTCAGCAGATGGCATCAAAATTACCACCTCAACTGATGCCGATGGATTGTGTGCCTTTGGCGGATTGGACACAGGGCTGTACACAATCGACGCTGTCGGATCGCAGGGAAAACTATCCTATGGAATTCGAGCCGTCGAACCAGAGTTTCCTGTCGCACTGGGCTCCAGCGAAGATCAGGCTCAGCCGGTATCGATCAGCATGGCTGTCATTCTTGAGTCCGCTTTGACTCCGGCACGCGACGGTAGCGCCATTGAAAGTGTTATTAGCAGTGTGACAGTCGCGCCAGTTGAAGGCACCGCGGCATCGTCCGGAGGGGCTGCGATGGAAACAGCATACTCAGCTATCAAAGCATCCTCGACCCAGACCTATATGGGTCACGAGCCAATTCGATTGAACAGTAATGGTTCACTGCAAGGCCAGCTGACGCTCAATGATCCAATCACCGGCAATATTGCCCCGGTCAAAGATCTCACTGTCAGCTTTATTTCCGACGACGCAGTCGTGGCCACGACAACTGTGAACCCCGATGGTTCGTTTGTACAATGGAACCTTCTTCCAGGCATCTACTCAATGGTGGTTGCCGGAGCTGATGGCATTGGTTACATCGGAGTCGACGTTGTGGATGAAGTCGCACTGCTCAACAACGTCGGCGAGGCCATTCCTACGGCCATTCGCCAGCCGCCGAACGATTTCAATTTCTCTATGACTCGTGGAGCTGGTGGTTCCAATGGCAATGGGTCAGGTGGTTCCAATGGCAATGGGTCAGGTGGTGACGGAGCAGACGGGGAAGGGTCGGAGATTGCACAAGGTAACCCTCCGTTCGACGGAAGTCCCGGCGGCGGCACGACGGGTGGAGGCGCTGGTGGCGGAACCCCCGGTGGTGAAGGTGGATTCGGCGAGATCCTGGGCCTGGCCACAATCGGACTGGCCGCTTTCGCACTCGCCGACGACGATGGCGGTACCCCGGCAAGCCCGGCATTTTGACAGTGCAATACGGAATGAAACAGACAGGTTTCGAAGCCCGGCTTTCTGGAACGCCGGGCTTCTCTCGTGCGTACCGGGCATGTTTGCCGACTTGCCCCAATCCAGCCTGAGATCGGTGACGAATCAGTGTAGCGCCCAGGCATCGACGTGAGGCGAGCTCTTATGGGATTGTGGGCCGAAGTCCCGACCTGAAACCGGATCTGCGGCCGTGCTTCGGACGAGCTGGTACCGCCAGCGAAGCCGGTTGCAGTGAATCCGGCAGGGGAAAGGCTGGCTTACAGACTTAACCCGGGAAATCGGTGCCAGTCGCGACATTCAATTTGCGCTCGGAATCGAGTCCCAGGCTTCATTCTGCCAGACGCCGAAACAACTCGCACATTAGACGCTCCAGCTGCGCTCCGCCTTTGGCAGCGACCGCCAAAATCTTATCGATATCGACGGGCTCCAGTGCATCCGGCAGACACATGTCAGTCACGATGGAGAATCCCAGCGTTTTCATGCCGGCGTGAAGTGCCACGATGATCTCGGGAACAGTCGACATCCCGACAATGTCGGCGCCCATTTGTCGTAGCATGCGGTATTCAGCTCGGGTTTCCAGGTTGGGGCCAGGAACGGCGACCAGAACCCCCTGATGTGCCTTGATCGACAGTTGATGTGCCGCGTCTTTGGCAAGCGCGATGAGGTCACACGAGTACGGTTCGCACATGTCAGGAAATCGCGGACCCAGCAAATCGTCGTTAACGCCTCGCAGTGGATTGTCCGGCATCAGATTGATGTGATCCTCCAGAATCACGATGTCAGTAAGCGCATACTGCGGATTCATTCCGCCGACAGCACTCGTAACGACGAGCGTATCAGCTCCCAGCGCCTTCATCATTCGCACGGGAAACGTTACTTCCTGCAGTGAATAGCCTTCGTAGTAGTGCAGGCGACCTTCCATCGCGACCAGGGGTACGCCATATAAATGACCGCAAAGGAGTTGACCTGCGTGAGACGGTGCAGTCGATTCAGGGAAGTAAGGGATTTCGGAATAGGGGATTCTCGCCGCGACTTCGATTTGTTCGGCCAGGCCGCCGAGGCCTGTTCCCAGAATCAAACCAATTCTCGGAGTCGCGTCCGGCCATCGCAGTTGTACGGTCGCTGCGGCTTCGGTCGCCTTTGCTCGGATACCCTGCATTCGCGACGTTTCCCACTGAAGCCAATACCAGCAAATCTACTGACAGATGAATGCCTGCTGCTGATCGATTCAACCGCCGACCTTCGAGCGGTCAGGGCAGTCAATCAAATGTCATCATCGTCGTCGTCATCGTCAAAGTCGTCATCG
>JBDOMX010000708.1:0-6593 GCA_039831615.1 Planctomycetaceae bacterium | reverse complement strand
CGCACGGATCTGGGACGGTTTCATCTTCCGGAGGAGTACACCGGCGAGTGGCGAGTTGACACGCATCCACGGTTCAGTCCGGACGGTCAACTCGTCTGTATCGATGCTCCGGCAGACAACCAGGGTCGTCAGTTACACCTGATTGATATCAGCGGCATTGTGTCCGCTGGGTGATGGCACTCATGGCGATCAGGATGAGAAGTGGCGTCGGGCTTTATGTTCGAACTCCGTTCCAGAGCCCTCCGCCCCATCCATGCTGCGAGTATAGATTCACAATTACGCAGTTCAAGTCAGCTGCCCACGGCGGAATAAATTCGCATCGTTCTCTTCGTCTGCACGATTGATGTTTCACAAAAAACACACGTGGCTTTCGCGGACATTTGTCAACCGCGCTGCGGAACGCGAATGTCTTTGTGAAGTCTCCTGTCTGCACAGGGTGCCGCTAACGGCGGCTGCACGATGTTGTTATCGTTGGCTCGGGAAGTGTCCACGCAAGGCCATCTTAACCCGCACAATCGGGCGATGTCATTTCCGGCGAGCAGTGATGGATGGAATGACGTGCGACCGGTTGATGTGACCGGCGGTCCGGGCGCGCGGGGCTCGTCATTTCGGGCCGGCAGAATTCGTTTCAACCTCACCATTTCGCCTGATCAGCAGTAACTCAAATCATGAATCAACCATCAACTCATCTGGAGCGAATACCGCTCGTCCATGCCTGCGCCGGAATCGCCCTGTCAGCGACCGACCTGCTTCCCCTCAGACGGCACAAGTCGGCGCGCGGCACCGCTGCTGTTATGCAACCTGTCTTCGAACTGGTTCTGTCCGCCCTCGTACTGCTTGTCAGCCCGGTCAGCGCCGCACTGCCAACCGAAGTCCAGCTTACATCGGGCGCATCCAATCACAGTCTTGACGACAACGACAACTTTTCACCCGACAATGAGTGGCTTGTCTATGACACACGCACCGACGCCGGGGGCATTCGGATGGGACGGTCCATTGAAAAGGTACATCTCCAGTCTAAGCAGGTTGTCACGATCTACAGAGCTCCCGATCCAACACAGTCGGGGCCGGGCATCGCGGCAGCAAGTTATCATCCGACACAAAACCAGATGCTGTTTATCCATGGTCTGCTGAATCACTCGGAATCACGACCGTATGCTCAGAGGCGTTTTGGAATGCTGGTTGATGAATCTCATCCCGGCAGCACGATGATTATTGACGCCAGAGACGTCGAAGCCCCATTCACTGCGGGCGCCCTTCGAGGAGGTACGCACCGCCATGAATTCAGTGGAGACGGAAAATGGATCGGCTTCACGTACAACGATTCTTTGATGGCAGAAAAGGGACCTCAGTACAACCTGCGAACAATCGGTGTCACGAAACTTGGCAGCCCCGTCACGATTCAGGGAAAAGAAGACGGCGCGAATTTTTCCGGGGCAGGCATGTCGGCACTGGTTGTCCGAGTCACACCGGATCCTGCTCCGGGATCAGATGAAATCAGTCGTGCCGCTTTCGATAGCTGGATTGGCACGGCTGGATACACAACAGCTGACGGACGTCGGCAGCGGGCGAGAGCATTTCTGGGGACGGTTCGCGATCTTTCGGGTCATGGTGTTGCGGAGTTGTTCGTTGTCGATATTCCGGAAGATTTGAGCGTCCCGGGAAATCATGGTCCGCTGGAAGGAACCGCGGACTTCATGCCGATGCCTCCCCGCGGTGCTGTTCAGCGTCGGCTGACTCATACGGAAGGTTCGAAATTCCCGGGATTCAGCGGGAACGTCCGGTCGTCAGCCGATGGTTCCACGCTGGCCTGCCTTGCCAAAGATCAGGATGGCGTCGACCAGGTCATGCTGGCCTCCCCGCTCGACGGGACCATCAGACAACTGACGTCGTTCGATTCTCCGGTTCAGTCAGACGTTCGGTGGCATCCGAATGGCCGGCACGTTTGTTTCGTGCAGGCGAATGCGCTTGTTGTGGCAAATGTGGAAGGTGGAGCGTTTCGCCGAGTCACACAGGCAGGTTCAACGAGTCCTTTCGCTCTGGTCTGGAGTCGCAACGGGAACGCCATCGCTTTTAATCGCCGTGTGGAGGACGAGCCATCCGGAAAGTCCTTTGCGCAGGTCTTCGTCGTTCACGTTCAACCGAATGATCTGCCATAGAGCAGTTTTCGAAAAGTCGTGGCGGGTTCTGGCTCGCGGGAGCAATGGAATATGGGCTCTGGAATCCCCGCCGCGGCCACAAGTCAGCGTAATACGCTGTAGCGCGACAACCAGCTTCGGATCGCCCAGGAATCAGGCGGGCATTTGCCACTGTCGAATGGCGTCAATCGGGGGCACAGCAGCATGATAACATTCAGGATTTGACAGTCTGTGATTTCAGGCTGGCTGCCTGCACAACGACAGCGAATGTTGCGCCGACCGGTTACCGAAACGCAGATTTCAGACGTGCTTTGATCCCTCCCAACAGCTGATTCAACACAGCGCCGCGGGGGTTGTCGTTGATCATGAACGTCCATGTCGATGATGGCCCGGTCAGTCCCTGTTCTTCGAGGTCAATGCCTTCGCTCGTAAATGTTGCCGTCGACATGGTGTGAGCAACTTTGTCCTCGATGTCTCTTCGAAACGTTGCGAACTCAAGGTTCATTTCTTTGTTGAATGTATCAAAGGCGTTGAATCCACCGAGGCTCACCAAATGAATGCCTTCCCGCAATTCTCCTGCATGTGCCAGATGGTCGCTCCAGCACCAGTCCAGATGAGCCAGTGTGACTCGGCGCTCGGCGTCCGCGATCAGACCTTCGCCCCATTCGTCGACCAGCCGCTGCCTCAGGTCGGGCGCCCGTCTTGCCAGTGCCGTGGGGACAACACTTCCATCCAGCAGCTGGTCGCGATTCTGACCGATGGTGCGCCGCTGAACCTCAGGAAGAAATGCATACATTCTCAACGTGCGGCGAATCTCGAAGCACTCCCCTTCAATCACTCGCTGCAGGTGGGAAATCCGCCGGGCCGTTTGGGCGTCGTCGATCGGCGTATCTCGATCTCCCGACGGGGGGCTCACCAGATCCGCGATCCCGTGCTTTGAAATCAGATCGTCCTGCAAACTGACAAAGAATCTTGATTCACCCGGATCTCCCTGACGACCCGATCGCCCGCGCAACTGGTGATCAATCCGTCGACTCTCATGGCGATTGGTTCCGATCACGTACAGACCGCCGGTTCTGATCACAGCTTCTCGGGACTCCTCCTGACTTCCTCCCAGCCGGATATCGGTTCCCCGTCCGGCCATATTGGTGGAAATTGTCACGGCGCCGAATGCACCCGCTTCTGCGATAATCTCTGCTTCCAGGTGATCATTGGCAGCATTCAGAACTCGACATGAGATACCGGAGGCCTCAAGTCTGCCGGCCAGCAACTCGGATTCGTCGACGCTGGCCGTGCCGATGAGGACGGGTTGTCCTCGCGAGTGCTGCACATCAACCTCAGTGATGAGTGCGCTGTACTTCGCCTCTTTTGTGGAAAATATGCGGTCGTCATGATCCGTGCGCACACACGGCTGATTGGGCGGGATGACGACCACTTTCAGATTGTAGAATTCCTCCAGTTCCTCCGTGCCTTCAACAGCCGTTCCCGTCATTCCAGCGAGTCCGTCGTACTGCTCCAGAAAATGCTGCAGAGTGATTGAATTCAGGATTCGTCCCTCCGGCTGAATCTCGACCTTCTCTTTGGCTTCCAGGGCGGCCTGTAACCCGCCTGGCCATTTGCGATTTTCAGCCACCCGCCCGGTGAATTCGTCGATCAGTTCGAGGGAATTCCCACGAACGATGTAGTCGATGTCACGCGTCAGCAGGCGGTCGGCATGCAGCGCCTGGGTCAACCGGGCCAGTACTTCGCCGTACTCAACGCTGTGGAGTTCAGGAATGCCCAGTCGTTGTTCCATCAGCTGAAGTCCGCGTTCTGTAAAACTCACGTTCCTTCCGCCGGCTTTGATGTCAAAATGGACGCCCCGCGCGAGAGGGCGAACCAACTCGGCGATCTTGTAGAGGTCAGTCTCGTCCCTGTCTGCCTCCGCAGCGATCACCAATGGAATACGCGCTTCGTCAATCAGAATCGAGTCAGCTTCATCAACGATTGCAAAAGGGAACCCACGCTGCACTTTCTTATTCTGATGATCACACATCTGGTCCCTCAGAAAATCGAATCCGGCTTCCCTGGCGGTCACGTAGGTGATGTCGCTGTTGTAGGCCGCCCGACGTGGTGCAGGCGGCATGCCCTGGTCCACGTGCCCCACGGTCAAATCGAGGAATCGATAGAGTGGAGTCATCCAGGCCGAGTCACGTTTGGCAAGATAGTCGTTGAACGTCAGCACGTGGACGCCGTGTCCGTCGAGTGCCCGCAAACAAACGACCAGGGCAGCTGCCAGCGTTTTCCCTTCACCGGTCCGCATCTCCACGCAGGTACGATCGCACAGAGCGAACGCCGCCAGCAGCTGGACATTAAATGGCCGCATCCCCAAAGTTCGTTGTGAGACCTCACGAACCACGGCAAACACATCGACCGCAAAACTTTCCGGTCTGGCCCCGCGCTGCACCTGTTGCCGAATATCATCGAAGCGCCGCCGCAGTTGATCGTCATTCAGCGAACAGAATTCCTGTGCCATTCGGTTCACAGCATCCACCTGCTCTTCGTACTTCGAATTGGAAAGCGTGATGCCGTTCCGCAGACGATAGAAGAACTGGATGACGGAGCCGACAAAGGACTTCATGGGGAAAATCAAACCGAAAAAAGCGGTCAGAAACAAGCAGGATGATCACCGCACGACATGCGACGTGACCGGTGGATCATTATGAATCCGGTGACGTGGCAGTGATGATGCACGGCGACACGCGCATGGAAGTCGGAGGGTGCAGAGCGCTGGCCACGGCGTCCTCGGTCGCGGCGGCCCACGGTGATCATGACTTGCGTTTGAACAGACCACCGGCTGAGCGCAAAAGAAGCGTCGTGACAGACCCAGGTGGACCTGAATCTGTCACGGCATTCACAGCGTGTCCGGAGTGCAAAGAAGCACTCCAGATTCGCAACGTTGCTGACTAAGCTGCCGCAACGTCGATTCTAAATTGATACCAAACGGAATCGGTCTTAGTAGCGGTCGCGTCCACCACCACCACCACCACCGCCGTAGCCACCGCCACCACCGCCACCACCACCACCGCCACCACCTCGCGGGCGATCTTCGCGTGGGCGAGCTTCATTGACTACGATCTGTCGACCATCCAGGTCAGCACCGTTCAATGCCTCGATTGCTTCATCCCCACCCGTGTCCATCTCAACGAAACCGAATCCCTTGGATCGCCCGGTTTCCCGGTCACTAATCACCTTGGCAGAGGTCACAACGCCGAACTGAGCAAAGGCCTGCTCCAGTCCTTCAGAGGTTGTTGCCCATGCGAGACTGCCAACAAAAATGTTCTTACTCATTCCCAAAACCCTTGAGCTTCACAGCGACGAAAACACCGATCTTGCTGCCACACGGCAACCACTGAAACCACTGAAACTCGGAATTTGAAGTCGAATTTCGTCAAAACGCGCCGCCGAAGCAATTGTTGCAGCAGGATTCCGGACGGGACACTAAGTTCCCTGGGAATACTGTGGCCAGGAATAACTGCCTCGAACGACTTTGAAGAAGTCAATATCAAACTCAGAATATGGTGACGCTATACTTAAATAGCCGGAATAGCAACACCAGCTGGCCCGCTGGAGCCGAAATCACGGGCAGATTCAAAAAAGAAGGGAGTCGCGCTGGCGCAGCGAAAAGTACTGCGATCAAACGCTGAAACCGTTGAAGTTGAAGAGGTCGCGTGTACCGGCTCGAGCCAATCCGATTGGCTGCCGCGGGACCTCAGTTTTCACCTCGACCACTCAGGATGTGCATTCTGTTTGAGGGGGCGATAGACTCTGGGGCTCTTCACGACCAGTTGTCCTCAGAGTGATTCACATGCGCCACTGTAGTTTGATTTTGTGCCTGCTGGTCGGGCACGCAACGGTTCGTGGAGCCGCACATCCGAACGTCGTGCTGATTCTTGCAGACGACATGGGGTATTCCGACCTGGGGTGTTACGGCAGTGAAATCCGTACTCCACACCTTGATCAGCTGGCAGCAAACGGCCTGAGGTTTACCCAGTTTTACAACACCGCGCGATGCTGGCCGACACGAGCCGCATTGCTGACCGGCTATTACGCTCAACAGGTTCGACGGGATGCCCTGCCGGGACTCAAAGGTGGAGGCGGAAGTCGCAACACGCGTCCGGACTGGGCCGGTTTGCTTCCCGCACTCCTGAAACCGGCTGGATATCGCAGTTACCACTCCGGCAAATGGCACATTGATGGAATGCCAATTCAGAGCGGATTCGATCGTTCTTACATCATGCGGGACCACAATCGATTTTTTAACCCCCAGAAGCACATGCGCGACGACAGGGAGCTGGCGCCGATCGAAAAGGGCACTCGCTTTTACACTTCCGACGCAATCGCCAGCCATGCCATTGAGTGTCTCGAGGTGCCTCAGCAGCGCTATCCGGACAAACCTTTCTTTCACCTCGTGGC
>JBDOMX010000584.1:0-1610 GCA_039831615.1 Planctomycetaceae bacterium | reverse complement strand
GTTTGGTCGTCGGCATAGGAGGAATGCGCCCCCGCGCACGTGCTAGTTCGTATCGTCGCCCGACTTCGCCTGTCGCGACAAGCCGTTGACTTTTTTAGCCTCTTAATCTCGACTAACACAGTCGCGCCAGACTCATACAAGTTTATTCAGTTTCTTGAGTGCTGTTGCAATTTGCGATAACAAGTATTTCACATGTCTGCGCTCAGCACTGTTAAGTTGTGCATCTTCGTTCGTGCAGATTGGCGTGAGCAATGAGACCAGGAGTCGGCGATGATCGGCAATCTCGTGAATCAGTTCCTTTGCTGCGTTGGAACCATTCGATACGTCTTCGGGCGGGGACGGAAATGCCAGGCGTTCCGGTGCAAGCTTGTGTGCATGGCCGTTGCCGCCCGATTGGGATCCGTTACTTGCAAAACGAATCAGACCGGCTGAGCTTACTTCCCGGCCTGTCTGGTTGGATGTAGAAACATACCTCTGAAAAACTGCTTCAGAGACAGACGCCTGTCTTTGCCAACGTTTGGACTCGTCGCGTGTGATGCGGAGATCCTCCAGTTTCAAAGGGGCCGGATGCCCCTTTGATTTTGACTTCCGATCGCCGCCGCGCAAATTGAGATCCGCCAGCCATTTGCCCGCTTTTCGTTCGGCCTGGATCCTGATGCATGCCGCACGGTTCTGCGCTTCGAGACCGCACCTGGCTGCCTTGACGTAGACTTGTGCAGCTTTCGCGACATTGCGAATGGACTTGATGTCGTCAAATGACTCGGCTGACGCGAGCATCGTGGCCGCCTTGTCCAGGGCGATCAACTCAAGGGGTTCGTTCGATTGCACAATAGGGCACTACCTGTTCGACGAAAAGCGTATTCCTCCAAAGACCTAATCCAGCCCCACCACCAAAACCTGCCACAGAACGCAGAATTTTTCTGAAATTGAGATATTGAGGAACACACAGCGTTCTTCCCGTTGGCCTACGAAGCGCTGACCGACTTGGCTAGTAGAGCCGTGACTGACGGCTTGGTGACTGTGCCCATCGTGTTCTGCCGCGATCAACGCTTGCGAAACTACCTGCATCGGCATCGTGAGGCCTCCTTGCCGAAGATGGGTTCTTGTTTCTTGCGATGCCAGTTCGCAGACGATGAATTGAAGCAGTGCCATGGTAGCGATGCTTAGTGATTGGCACCAAATACGTTACGAATTTTTAGTGCCCTTCGACGATGAATCCGACGCAGTTTCGGAGTTTCCGTTTCTGGCAGCGGCGTGTCACCGGCCCCAGACTAGCGAGCCATCAGGAGTCGCCATTTTGATGCCCTCGTGTTCAGCCCAGTGAACATGGCGCGGGCTGTCCCCAAAACTGTCTCATTTAACGAGTTCTCGGGATTTGGCAGATGAGACGGCAATTTGAGACGACGAAGGGCACGTTTTTGCGGGAATTGGAGTTGTAGCTCGAGCACGGCAGCAAACGCTCTCTGCCACGCCCGGCAGTTCCGGGCCGATGAATCACCAGGGAACCGCCAATTACGCGGCCAGCGGGCCGTATCCAGCTACTAAGTACCGCAGAATTCGAGTAATCGTGGACATCATTCTGCGTGAATTCAGAGAATTCGCCGATGATG